>JBJSXS010000858.1:0-3328 GCA_046086545.1 Gemmata sp. | reverse complement strand
GCCGGTGATCGACTTGCCGACGTCGTGGTGGTACTCCCAGATCGGGTCGACCATGTCCTTGTTCTCGCGCACGCCTTTCGGCCCGAACGGGTGCAGCGACTCGCGCAGGCTCCAGCCGTAGTTGCCGCCCTTCTCGATGATGTTGATCTCTTCGTAGAGGTTCTGGCCGACCTCACCGGCCCACAGCTTGCCGGTCTTGCGGTCGAACGACATGCGCCAGATGTTGCGGATGCCGTAGGCCCAGATCTCCTCGCGCGCGCCCTTCTTGCCCACGAACGGGTTGTCCTTGGGAACGGCGTAGTTCTTCCCGGCGTCCTTCTTGTCGATGTCGATGCGGTGAATCTTGCCGTACAGCACGCCGAGGTTCTGCCCGTTCTCCTCGGGGTCGCCGCCCTTGCCGCCGTCGCCGTGGATGACGTACAGGTAGCCGTCCGGCCCGAAGCACACGGTCCCGCCGTCGTGGTTCCAGAACAGCCGGTTCTCGAACCGGATGATCTGCTCTTCGCTCGCCGGGTCGAGTTTGGTGGGGTCCTCCTTGCTGAGCCGGAACCGCGACACCACGTTCACTTTGTCTTCCTTCTTGGGCGTGTAGAAGATGAAGACCTCGCCCTTCTCCTTGAACTTCGGGTGGAACGCCAGGCCGAGCAGCCCTTCCTCGTTGGTGTTGTCGTTGTACTTCACGCGGTCCTGGATATCGAGGAACACCTTCGTCTCGGTCGCCTTCTGGTCGTTGGCGAACACGTGTACGACGCCCTGCTGGGTGGCGACGAACACGCGGTTGCTGCCGTCGCCGGCGTGGGTCAGCACGATGGGCCGCAGCGGGTTCGGTTTGCCGGCGGCGGTCTCCGCGCTCCACCCGGTCCACTTCAGCTCCTGGAACGCCAGTTCGGTCTTGAGCGGCAGCGGGCTGAAGTCCACCGGCGCGCCGGGCACCTGCGCGGGAACGGCCGTCAGGGTGCCGCCCTTCATGTCGGGCACCAGGATACTCGCGCCGTCGGCCGAGAGGCAGGTGTCCGCGGCCGACTTGAACCCTTCGGCCACCAGCACCGGCTTCTCGCCGGGCCGCGCGATCACGAACACCTTGCCGGTCTTCCAGCTCGAAACGAACAGCCGGCCGTAGTGGTCCCAGGTGAGGCCGTCGGCGCCGTCGATGCCCTCCGCGATCTGGTGGCTGGTGCCGTCCGCGAGCGCGACGCGGTGAACGTTGCCGGCGCCGAAGTCCGCGAGGATGATGTGCGAGGCGCCGTCCATCGCCAGCCCGTTGGGCGTGTGCAGCCCCTTGAGTTTGGTCGCGTCAACCAGCACGTCGATCTTCAGTTCCCCCTTCGGCGGCGGGGGCGGCTGCGGCAGCTTGCCCTTGGGCACCGGCGGGGGGGTGACGCGGAACACCTGGCCGCCGGCGCCCTTGCGGTCGCCCGAGTCGCTCACGAACACGGTGCCGCTCTCCGGGTCCACCGCCACGTCGTTGAGGAACTGCGGCTTCACCGGGAACCTGTCGGCCGCGACGTACACCTCGGCCTTGGGCTCTTTCGCGGTGATGTCGATGCGAAGCAGCTTGGTCTTGTCCGCGACGTACAGCCACTTCTGGAAGATCGCGATGCCCTTCGGGTCGTCCAGTCCGCCGACGAGGGTGGTCGCCTTGCCGTCCGCGACGACGGCGATGGACCCGTCGCCGTCCTTTTCGAACTCGCCGATGACGGACACGAACGTGCGCCCGTCCGGGGCGGGCGCGACCACCACGGACTCGGGGTTCGTCAGCCCGTCGATGACCGGCTTGGGCAGGTCCGCGGCGCGGGCGAGCGCCGGCACGCACAGGAGCAGCGCGACAGAGAGGTAGCGATTCATGCGAGTGAAGCCTCGGGAGTAAACGGCGGTGCCGGGATAGTGTGGCCGGGCGCCCCGCGCCGAGCAAGGGGCAGCGGCAGAGAAGGGCAGAAAGGGGGGAGGCAGACCACGCCGAAGAAGCTCTGGGGGCCTGTGCCGGTCCGCTCGCTGCCCGGCGCCCTCACCACCCGGGGGCGCCGCCGCTGCGCCGGAAGTCGAGGTACGCGAGGTACGTCAGCCCGCCGAGGAGCAGGTAGCAGACGGCGGTGGCCGGCAGCGACGGCGAGAAGAACTTGACCGCGCTGCCGGCGGAGGACTTCAATTTCGGCTTCAGCCCGCGCCAGTCCACCGAGTACACCTCGTCCAGAATGAGGTGCGACAGGAACCCGAGCATCACCCCGACCGCGAGCAGGATGCGCACCCCGCGGTCCGGGTACGCGAGGTAGACGCACAGCCCGGCGATCAGCATCGCGGGGAGGCTGTGGTACATGCCGCGGTGGACGGTGAGCAGTTTGAACACGTTCGCCACGAAGTACCGGATGAACAGGTACGCGAACAGCAGCGTCGCGCAGATGCTCTCGAACGACATGCCCGCGTGGACCATGCGGCGGATCAGCAGCATCGGCACCACGGCGGCGATCAGCCCGAACATCTCGCGCACCGGGACGCCGGAGTCGCTGTCCAGGTCGGGCAGCATCCCGCCGACCGCGGTCACCCCGGCCGCGAGGACGCCGGCCTCGGTGCTGAACCCGACCGGTTGCACGGCGATCCCGCCGTAGGCCACGCCCAGCACCCCGGACACCGTGATGTGCGTGCGAAACCCGGCCACGGCCCCCTCCCGCGCGAAATCACCTACTGACTTTGTGTACACGCGCCCTGTCCGCGAACATACACGACAGGAGGTGCGTCATGACTCTAACGAACCAGGATATTGCGAAGCGGCTGCGCGAGCACGCGAGCGAACTGGCCCGCACCGGGGACAACCTGTACCGCGTGCGCGCGTTCCGCTCGGCGGCGATGGCGGTACTCGCGCTGCCGGGCGCCGCGGCCGAACTGCTCGCGGTCGGCGGCCCGCGCGAGCTGGCGCGCGTGCCCGGCATCGGCAAGAGCCTCGCCACCACCATCGCCGGCTACCTGAACCCGCCGGCGGCACCTACTCTTTCACCTGCACGCCCAACTCCCTGAGCGCGGCGCGGAACGCATCGAAGTTCTCCTCCGCGACGCTCACCGCGAGCGGGCCGAGGCGCTCGCCCACCAGCGCCCGCGTGCCCGGCCACTGCACCACGCCCTCGGTCAGGTCCGGGGTCGGGAACTGCACGACGAGGAGCCGGCTCATTTGGGGCGCGGGCATCTGGGCGCCGAGCAGCAACAGGCGCCCGGCGGGGGAGAGCGGCGCCCCGCTGCGCTCGATGAACCACGAGTCGATGTCGGCGAGCGCGCGCCCGGGTTCGGTCGCGCGCCGCAGCGACGCGGGCGTGAGCCGGAACCGCCGCGCCCCGTTCTG
>JBJSXS010000857.1:0-2291 GCA_046086545.1 Gemmata sp. | reverse complement strand
GCCGCACGGCCCCTGGGTCGCGCGCGCGGCCGTGGTGCTGGCGGTGCTGGTTCTCGCGACCGAGCTGCTGATCGCGTGGCGGTTCGGCTCGTCGCGCGCCGGGTTGGCCGGCGGGGCCGCGCGGTCGCGCCTGACGCGCCTCGCGAGCACCGCGGGCGCGTTGCCCCCGCTCGCGGTCAGCGCGTTCGTCCTGTTCGTGGTGTTTCACGCGGAGCGCACCGGGAACCCGCTCGGGTTCTTGCCGCACGGCCCGCGGGCCGGCATCGAGTCCGCTGCCGGCGTGCCCACCGCCGCGCCGGGCGAGGCCACGCGGTGGCGCCTCGAAGGTGCGACCGCGTTCTTCAAGAGCCCCGCCGTCGAGCGCCGCGCCGTTTGGGCACTGGCGTGGTCGTGCGTCGCCCTCTCGGTCGGCGTGTACGTCGCCGAGCGCCGCGCCGCCGGCGGGTTCGGGCGCCTGTTGCTCCCCGCACTGCTGCGCTCGGCCGTCTTCCTGCTCGCGCTGTTCGTGTTGCTGGCCCAACTGAAACTCGCGTTCGACCGCGAAGGGCTGCCCGAGGTGGTCATCCTCATGGACACCTCCGCCAGCATGGAAAAGGGGGACGAGCTCAGGGACGCGGCCGTGCGCGCCAAGGCCGAGGAACTGGCCGGGACCACCGACCTGTCCGGGTTCCACCGGCTCAAGCTCGCGCAGCTGCTTCTCACGCACAAGGGCGCCGACTGGCTCGACAGGTTGCTGCGCGAGAAGCAGGTGAGGGTCCACATCTTCGCGGTGGACACCCAGACCCGGGCGGTCACCGCGGTGGACGACGAGAGCCAACTCGCGGACGCACGCGAGACGCTCAGGGGGCTCGAGCCGAAGGGCGATGGCTCGCACCTGGGGGACGGCGTCGAGGCTGTGCTGAAAGCGTTCCGAGGGAGTACACTCGCCGCCGTCATCATGTTCACCGACGGCGTCACCACCGCCGGGGAGAGCCTGCCCCAGGCCGCCCGCGCCGCGTCCCTTGACGGGGTGCCGCTGTTCCTCGTCGGCACCGGCGACCCGTGGCAGACGCCCGACCTCGCGCTCACCGATCTGCAAGCCGATGACGTAGTCGGTAAGGGGGACCAACTGGTGTTCAAGGCGCGGCTGACCGCGAAGGGCGAGGTGCCGCCCGCGCCGGTCACCGTGACGCTGCGCGAGAAGCTCCCGAACGGCAAGTTCGAGGACCGCGCGCAGGTGACCGTCGCCCCGGACCCGAACGGCAACCCGCGCGAGGTGACCCTCGCGCACGTCCCGACGGAGACCGGCGAACGCACCTACGTGATCAGCGTGCCGCCGGTGCCGGGCGAGGCGAACCGGCGCAACAACGAGATCGAGCGCATGGTGCTCGTCACCGAGTCGCGCAAGGTCCGCGTGCTGTACGTCGAGGGCTACCCGCGGTACGACTTCCGGTTCGTCAAGGTGCTGCTCGAGCGGGAGTCGGACAAGTCCGCGGGCGGGAAGTCGGTCGAGGTCCACGTGGTGCTGCTCGACGCGTCGAAGGGGTGGGCGGAAACGGACCGCTCGGCGTTCCGCGGCGACTTCCCGACCCGCACCGAACTGTTCGGGTACGACGCGGTCATCCTGGGCGACGTGGACCCGAAGCTCGTGCCTCGCTCGGCCGTCGCGCTGCGCGACCTCGCCGATTTCGTGAAGGAAAAGGGCGGCGGGCTCCTCTTCCTGTGCGGCGAACACGGCACCCCGGCCGCCTACGCGGAAACGCCGCTCGCGGAGGTCCTGCCGGTGACCCCGGGGGAGGCGCCCGCGGCGACGCGCCCGCCCGAGGAGGCGCCCGTTACGGACGGCTACCGCCCGAAGTGGACCCCGGCGGGCCGGCAGCACCCAATCTTCCTGCTGTCCCCCGACGAGGTCGCGTCGGCCCGCGTGTGGAACCAGTTCCAGGACCTGTACTGGTTCGCCAAGGGGTACAAGGCGAAGCCGCTCGCGCGCGTGCTGGCCACGCACCCGACGCACCGCGACGCGGCGGCGGCCGCGAACGAGAACCATCCCTTGATCGTGCAGCAGTTCGTCGGCGCGGGGCCGGTGCTGTTCTTCGGGTTCGACGACACCTGGCGGTGGCGGTTCCGCAACGACGAGGAGCACTTCGACCGGTTCTGGCTGCAGACGGTGCGGGTGCTATCGCGGTCCCGGGTGCGCCGCCCGGAGGTGCGGGTCAAGGAGAAGACCGAGTTCCGGCGCGACGAGAAGGTGACCGTGCAGGTGCGGTTCCCGGTCGAGGCGCCGGCCCCCGCGGGCGCCGTGCCGGTGCGCG
>JBJSXS010000856.1:0-3122 GCA_046086545.1 Gemmata sp. | reverse complement strand
GCGCGGCGCGGGCGGCGGTGCCCACTGCGGCGCGACCGCCGCCGGGCCCGGCGCGGGCCGGGGCGTCTGGCACCCCGCCGCGAGCACCAGCACGACCCCGAGGAGCCGACATCGTGGTGTGAGCCGCGGCCGCCGCGTTCGCCCGCCTCGCCCCGGGGTTCCGCCTCGCGCGACGCCGCTCACGGCTTCACCGGGAGCGGCGTCGGCAGCGCTTTGGGAACGGGCAAGGGGCGCGGGCCGGGTTGCCCGTCGGCCGCCGGCGGCGGAGTCGGTTCGGCCGACACCGGGCGCGCGAGCGCGTCGGCCGGCGGGCGCCCGAGCGACGCCCACAGTTGCACCTGCGCGCGGTTGTAGTCGATGATCGCGTCGAGGTAGTCGAGCCGCGAGCGGGCCAGCAACCGGAGGCTGTCGATGACCTCCAGCGGAAGGCCGGCGCCCGCCCGGATGCGGGCCAGGTCTTCGGCGTAGGCGTCGGAACTCGATTTCACCGCCTTCTCGGCGGCGTCGATCTGGAGGAGCCGCGCGGCGGTGCGCGCGTGCGACTCGGCCACCTGCGCGCGGACGAGGTTGAGCGCCTCCAGCTCCCGCAGCCGCGCCTGCTTCACGCGGCTGTCCGCGGCGCGGGCCAGCGCGACGTTGCCCACGCCCAGGTTGCGGAACGTGAAGAACACGGCCGCGTCGAAGTCGGACCGCCCGTCGAGGTCGCTGAACCGCGGCCCGGTCACCCGCTGGCCGTTCGGCTGAACGATGCCGGGCGGGGTGCTGATGAGGTCGCTGCCCCCGCCGAACCCGCCGGCGCTGAACCCGAGGATCACGTTGGGCGAGAACGGCAGCACCTTCGCCAGCGACAGTTGGTACAGCAGCTCGCGCACCTCCGAGCGGCGCGCGGCCAGTTCCGGGCGCTGCAGCAGCGCGGTCGCGAGCAGGTCCGGGAGCGGCACCTGATCGGGCACCAGCGCCGCGGGCACCACCCACCCGTCGATGGGCCTGAGGCGGGTGGAGGGGTCGAGGGAGAGCAGTTGGCACAGCCGCGCGGACGCGGTCAGCGTGTCGGCTTCGGACTGCGTGAGTTCGGCGTCGCGGCGCCGCAGTTCGACCGCGGCGCGGTCGGCGTCGGCCTTCCGGCCCTGCCCCGCTTTGGCGTAGACGTCGGTGAGGCGCGCGAGCTCGGCCGCTTCGCCGCGGTTCTTGGCCGCGACCGCGCGGCGCCCGTCGGCGCGCAACAGGTCCAGGTACGCGAGGTGCACGCGGAGCAGCACGTCGTTGCGCACCGCGTCGGCCGCGGCCGCGACGGTGGTCGCCCGCTGCCGGGCCGCGAGCATCCCGTACCAGCCGGCGCCGACGTTGAGGTTGTAGTTCAGCCCCGGAACGCTCACCGTGCCGGACCCGACCGCGCCGGTGCCGAGGCCCACGTAGAGCGAGTCGCGGTTGACCCGCAGGATGCTCCCGCTGGACGCCTGTAGCACGCCGCGGTGAGCGTCGTAGTTCGTGCCGAAGTTCAGGTTCGGAAGCGCCTGCGCGGCGGCCAGTTGGCGCAGCGCGACGGCCTCGGTCACGCGCTGCCGGGCGAGCAGCAACTCGGGGTTCTCTGCGGCAGCGAGCTTCAGCGCGGTGGCCAGGTCGATGGGGTACTCGCCCGGTGCGAGAATGGTACCCGGGGGCGATTCGGGCACGCTTTTCGGTGCCGGACCTTTGCCGCCCGGCCGGTCCCCGTCCGGCGGCTGCGGCTGGGCGTGCGCCGCGAGCGCGGTGAGGAGAACCGCGAGTGCGGCGCGAACCCAGACCGTGCGCGCACGGCTCATGACGCCCCTCCGACATCCCTTCCGGAGCCACTGGCACAGCGGCGCAGTGGCGGAGTACAGGAAGAATCGGGTCGCGCCGCGCGAGCGGATGAGCGGATTCAGGGGGCGTGTGCAGGATTGATCGACATTTCCGACACGCACGATGAGTTTCTTGGGGCGGGGTAGGAAGTTTCTCACCCGCGTGAGCAACCTGTTACCAGCGTGCAGCCCTCACGCCTCGATATCTTCGTCCCCCTCAGGATCGTCGGGTGGTAAGTCGGCTACCGCGGTCCTTAGGCGCTCGATAAAACTAGGGTCATTAAGGTCTAGCTCGATTTCATAGCTCTCAAAGACACTGGCCCGACCATATGTGATATATAGGGTCGAGCCAACTTGGTCGGCGACGACCACGTAGCCATAGCCGACATACTGTTGGAATATCTCTCTAGCCAATTCAGTCGGCGAACATGTACCATAACCCATTTGATTGTCCCGCCTCTGTCAATACTACAACTTCCGCACTCTCTTTGTAGCGCTTCTGTAATGCGTGTAGCTAGTCGGATCATATTTCAATCGGGCTCGCAAACTCGCGAGCCCAGCCGCTTTGGTTCCGAATCTTGCACCTTTTACATGAACCGGAGGTGGTGAACCAGGGCGAAGGCGAGCAGTCCGGCGGCCATCGCCGCGTAGAGGACGTTCCAGGTGTCGAGGCGGGTATCGGTGTCGTTCTTCATGGCGCGCACTCTGCCCGTGTTGCCATAATCGGTCAAGGCCAACGGCGCGACGCATGTCGCGCGCCGGACCCGCGGCTCACGTCACGAGGCGGTAGGTGCTCTGGCCGCCGGGGCTGACGGTCGGGAAGTGCGTCCTGCCGTACTCGCCCTCGCCGAGGGCGGGTACCGGGTCCTGCGGGTCACTGACCGAACGGTTGGCGCCGCCCGCCTTGCGCCGCCGTCACGCTTTAGAGCCGAGAATCATGGAGGTCGGTTCACGATGGCGGGAACCGTTCAACGGCCCGCGGGCGGATCAAACGACACGAGCCGGCACAGCGCAAACTGTGCCGGCTCAGAGGGTTCCGAACGGGTCACTTCACAAAGCGGTAGATGCCCTTCCCGTTCGGGCTGACGGCCAGGAAGTACATCTCGCCCTGCTCGTCCTCGCCGAACGAGATCACGGGCTTCTGCGGGTCCTTGATCGGGCGGTTCGCGGTCACCCGCTTCGCGGCCTCGTCGTACTTCAGCGCCCAAATCTTCGACGTGACGTAGTCCGCGTACAGGTAGTGGCCCTCCAGCTCCGGCAGCGCCTTGCCGCGGTACACCCCGCCGCCGGTGATCGACTTGC
>JBJSXS010000855.1:0-6092 GCA_046086545.1 Gemmata sp. | reverse complement strand
GCCAGGAAGTAGTTCGACTGGAGTTTCATGTTCGGGTTGAGGAACCAGTTCAGCCCGAGCGTCATGTCGTTCACCGTGCCGCCCCGGATGTCCTTGCTGTTCAGGTCCAGGTAGCTGTACCGCGCGGCGACCTGCCACGCGCCCCACCCGGTGAACCCGGTCCGCGACCACGCCAACGGGGTGCGCGGCACCACCCGGCCGAACACGGCCGACTCGCGGTTGTACGCCCGGTTCTCCCCGGTCAGGAAGTAGCCCACCTCGGCGTACACCGACTGCATGTACACGGTCCCTCGGTTCGCCAACCGGGTGTTGTTCGGGCCGACAGCCTGGGCGTCGTGGACCCAGCTCCCGTAGTACTCGCTCTGGAGCGACCACGGGCCGGCGACCGCCACGAACTCCGGCACCACCAACTGCTGGTGGTTACCGAAGAACAGGCCCGTGTCGGAGACCAGCGGGGAGAACGCGCTGGGGCTGTTCCGGGCGTCCAGCCGCGCGCGGAACCGGGCCTGGTCCTGATCCAGGTCGCGGTGCGCCGCACCCACGCCGACGTGAACGAGGTACCGCCCGTCGTCCTCGTACACCGGCAGGTAGGTGAGACGACCGTTCACCTCGGCCTCGTTGCGCCCGACGTTCCACCCGAACGGGCTGCGCGTGGACTTGAACACGCCGACGCCCCAGGTGCCGCGCTTGTCGTTGAAGGTGTCGAACGCGGTGATGCCCGGCTCGAACCCGTTGTTCTGCCCTTCGGCGAACGCGTCGAACCCGAGCGACCGCTCCAGAAACGTCAGGAACCGGCTGCTCGTGAGGTGCTCGAACGAGTACAGGGGCTTCTGGTTCCCGACGCGCACGTTGCCCAGCAGCGGCAGCTCCTTGTACTGCACCCACAGGTCGGTGGGGTACGTCGCGTTCGTCACCGACGTGCTGTTGGGGACCGACAGGAACCCGTTTGCGAAGTCCACCTGCGTGTAGAAGTCAATGTTCTTGTAGATGGTGCCGCCCATGTCGAGCCGCACCCGGCGGAACGACACCCCGTCCTCGAGCAGGCTCGTGCCCGGTGTGTTGCGCCGCATCGCCGTCGTGGTGAGGTAGCTCACCCCGTCGAACTGAACGCGGCCGCCCACGAACAACGAGAAGTTCTTGTCGGCGCTCTCGAACCGCAGCCCGTTCCGCCAGTAGTCGGCGAGCGGGGTCCCGTCGGCGCCCGGGCCGCTGGCCGTGGGAACCGGTGCCGACGGGGGCGAGCCGGCCGTACTCAGCGTTTCGACCGCGGTGCCTTCCGGAACCGCGCTGACCGGGAGCGGTTGGCTGGACGGCGGCGCTCCCGACGACGGCTGGGCACGGGCAACACCCGCGAGCAAGAGCGCGTGAAAAACGACGGCCGCGATCAACGCGCGGCAAAGGTTCTGCAAACGCATCGGAAGAAGATCCACTTAGGGTTGGTTCCGACGCGGCCAATAACGTGTTGCCCGCGCGAGTGCAAGCCCTACTTCTTTGGAGCAGTGAAGCACCGGCATCCCGTAGAACCCGCGCAAGCCGAATGCGGCTCCCGTAAAGTTCCTTGTTGCGGGTTCTCGACATCGCCGCTTGGGGCCGAATAGAATGTTTGCATCCTCTCCGGAAGTCAGCTGAGCGAGAGGGAGAATTGAAGCCATGCCCCGCCGTCCCGTCATCGGCATCGCCACGCAGACACTTCCCGGCGCGCCCGGCGAGGATCAGGCGTGTTGGCTGATGGGCCGCAGCTACGTCGAAGAGCTGCGCAAGGTCGGCGCGGTGCCGTGGGTCATTCCGCTGATCCCGCACGACCCGGACACGCTCCAAGAGATCTTCTCGCGCCTCGAAGGGGTGTTCATCACGGGCGGTGTGGACGTCGATCCGAGTTGCTACCGGGAAGAGAAGACGTGCCTGTGCGGGCGCACCGACCTGGACCGCGACGCGGTCGAAATCTCGCTGCTGCGGCACGCGCTCGCCGAGCGCCTGCCGGTCCTCGCGGTGTGCCGCGGGATTCAGATTCTGAACGTGGCGTGCGGCGGCACGCTGTACCAGGACGTGACCGCGCAGGTGCCCGCGGCGCTCAAGCACGACTACTTCCCGACGCCCGAGCGGCCGAGCCGGAAGTACCTCGCGCACGACATCACCGTGCGGCCCGGGACGCGCTTGCGGCGCATCATCGGCGACGCGGTGGTGCCCGTGAACTCCATGCACCACCAGGCGATCAAGGCCCTCGCGCCGAATCTGGCCGCGACCGCCTACGCCCCGGACGGGATCATCGAGGGCGTCGAGGGGACCGACTCGCAGTACCTCGTGGCGGTGCAGTGGCACCCGGAGGAACTGACCGAGACGCAACCCGGGATGGCGAACCTGTTCGCCACCTTCGCCGAAGCCGCCAGCGCCGCGTGACGCGCGGTCGTTCCGGGCCGCGCCCGCACCGGACCGGTATCTTCACCCGAGCCGGACCGCCGCGCGGTCGCGGCTCGTTGCGTTAACGGAGCAGCCCATGCGCCTGATCGCGCTCGCGACCGTCGCCCTCGCCGCACCCGCCGCCGGCGCGGCGGACCTGGAAAGCCGCATCGCGCCGCTCGCGAACGCGCACAAGGGCAAGGTCGCGGTCGCGGTCAAGCACCTCAAGACCGGCGCGGAGTTCTACCTCAACGCGGACGCGCCGATGCCCACCGCGAGCCTCATCAAGCTGCCCATCATGGTCGAGGCGTACTGGCAGGCGAAGGAGGGGACGGTCAAGTTCGACACCAAGCTGACGCTCACGAAAGAAGACAAGGTGCCCGGCAGCGGCATCCTGACGCAGCACTTCTCCGACGGTGCCACGTTCCCGCTGAAGGACGCGGTGCGGCTCATGATCGTGTTCTCCGACAACACCGCGACCAACCTCGTCCTCGATCAGGTCAAGCTGCCGGCCACGAACGAGCGGATGGAGAAGCTCGGGTTCAAGAGCACGAAGGTGAACGCGAAGGTGTTCCGCGCGGACACGCGCCTGGACGCGGAGTTCGGCAAGAAGTACGGCCTCGGTAGCACCACCGCGAAGGAGCAGGTGCGACTGCTCGAACTGATCGAAGCCGGCAAGGTCGTTTCGCCCGAGGCGTGCAAGGAGATGCTCGGCCACCTGAAGGCGTGCGACGACCACGAGAAGATGACGCGCTACCTGCCGGCGGGCACGGCGGTCGCCCACAAGACCGGCTCGGTGAACGCGTCCAAAACCGACGCCGGCATCATTTACACGAAGGGCGGCCCCATCGCGGTGTGCGTCCTCACCGACGCCAACGAGGACCAGCGCTGGGTCGCGGACAACGCGGCGCAGGTGCTCATCGGGAAGATCGCACGCGAGGTGTACGATCACTTCACCGAGAAGAAGTAGGCGCGGCACCGGGCCGCGTGGTCCGGTCCCGGTTGCCGTGTCGCGCCCGGCCTGGCTGAGCCGGGCGAGCGGGACTAGAAAGGGGCGACAGGGAATAGCCAGGGGCGCAAGCCCCTGGTATCGTTTCCCGCATCCCTGTCCCTAACTGGAGCCTATTCCGTGGCCAAGAAACAGCTTCGCGTCGGCATGATCGGGTACGGATTCATGGGCCGCGCCCACTCGAACGCGTACAAGCAGGTCGGGCAGTTCTTCCCCTCCAACCACGAAGTGGTTCTGCAGGCCGCGTGCGCCCGCAGCGCGGCCGAGATCAAGAAGTTCGCGGACCAGTGGGGCTACGCGTCCACCGAGACCGACTGGCGCAAGCTGATCGCCCGCGACGACATTGACGTCATCGACATCGCCACTCCGAACAACCTCCACGCCGAACAGGCGATCGCTGCCGCCAAGGCCGGCAAGATGATCCTCTGCGAGAAGCCGCTGGCGATGAACTCGAAGCAGGCGGAGGTGATGGTCAAGGCCATCGAGAAGGCGGGCGTGCCGAACATGGTCTGGTACAACTACCGCCGCTGCCCGGCGGTCGTCCTCGCCAAGAACCTGATCGACGCCGGCAAGCTGGGCCGCGTGTTCCACTATCGGGCCAACTTCCTGCAGGACTGGACCATCAACCCGGAGCTCCCCCAGGGCGGCACCGGGCTCTGGCGCCTCGACGTCAACGTCGCGGGCTCCGGCGTCACCGGCGATCTGCTCGCCCACTGCATCGACACCGCCCTCTGGCTCAACGGCGGCATCAAGGACGTCAGCGCCCTGACCGAGACCTTCATCAAGGAGCGCGTCCACACCGCGACGGGCAAGAAGCAGGCCGTCACCATCGACGACGCCTGCCTCTTCCTCTGCCGCTTCGAGAACGGCTCCCTCGCCCAGTTCGAGTCGACCCGCTACGCCCGCGGCCACAAGGCCCTCTACACCTTCGAGATCAACGGCGAGAAGAAGTCGCTCCAGTGGGACCTGCACGACCTCAACCGGCTGAGCTACTTCGACCACGGGGTGCCCGGCGACCGGCGCGGCTGGAGCAGCATCCACGTGACCGACGGCGACCATCCCTACGCGGGCAACTGGTGGGTCCCCGGGCTCTGCCTGGGCTACGAGCACTCGTTCACCCACGGGCTGGCCGAGTTCCTCCGCAGCCTGGACAACCCCAAGGCCCCCAAGGCCTATCCGGACTTCCGCCACGCCCTCGGCACCCAGTACGTCTGCGACGCGGTCCTCGCTTCGGCCCGGACGCGCAAGTGGGTCAAGGTCAAGCGGGCCTGACCGGGCGGCCACGGAAGGTGAAAAGAAGGGGCGGGCCGACGGCCCGCCCCTTGCCATGGCGCCGGGCGCCGGCTCAGGCCATGACGCCCTTGACCAGCTTGCCTGCCACGCCGGTCAGGCGGATGTCGAGCCCCTGGAACTTGACGTTGAGGCGGTGGTGGTCGATGCCCATCAGGGCGAGCATCGTCGCGTGGAGGTCATGGACGTCGACCACGTCCTTGACCGCGCGGTACCCGAGCTCGTCGGTCGCGCCGTGGACATGGCCGGCCTTCACGCCGCCCCCGGCGAGGAAGACGCTGAAGCCGAGGATGTGGTGGTCGCGGCCGGACCCCTGCCCCATCGGCGTGCGGCCGAACTCACCGCCCCACAGCACGAGGGTGTCCTCGAGCATGCCCCGCTCCTTGAGGTCCCGCAGCAGGGCGGCGGTGGCCTGGTCGACGTCCCGGGCCGAGCCCGGCATCGCCTTCTCGATGTTGTCATGGTGGTCCCAGGCGCGGTGGTAGAGCTGGATCATCCGAACCCCGCGCTCGGCCAGGCGCCGGGCCATCAGGCAGTTGGAGGCGAAGGAGCCGTCACCGACCTCCTTGATGCCGTAGCGCGCGAGGGTCGCGGGGGACTCCCCCTTGAAGTCGAGCAGCTCGGGCACGGAGGACTGCATCTTGAAGGCCATCTCGTACTGGGCGACGCGGGTGGCGATCTCCGGGTCGGCGGTCTCCTCCGCGAGCAGGCCGTTGAGCCGGGCGGCCTCCTCGATGACCTGCCGCTGGGTGCTCTGGCAGACCCCCTCGGGGTTGCCGATGTAGTGGACGGCGTCGCCGCGGGACTGGAAGAGGATGCCCTGGTACTTGCTGGGCAGGACGCCGCTCGACCACTGGCGCGCCGAGACGGGCTGCTGGCCGGACTTGCCCGCGGAGGTCAGCACGATGTAGCCGGGCAGGTTCTCCGACTCCGAGCCAAGGCCGTAGAGCAGCCAGGAGCCCATCGAGGGCCGGCCCTTGATGATGGAGCCGGTGTTCATGAAGGCGTGGGCGGTGTCGTGGTTGATCTGCTCCGTCTTCATCGAGCGGATGACGCAGAGGTCGTCCGCCAGGCCGGCGATGTGGGGGAAGAGGTCGCTCACCTCGAGGCCCGACTTGCCGTGGCGGCGGAAGTCCGCGAACGGCCCGCGGGCCTTGAGCACGGTGTTCTGGAGCTGGGCGAGCTGCTGGCCCTTGGTGAACTCGGCGGGGAAGGCCTGCCCGTGGAGACGCCGGAGGTCGGGCTTCCAGTCGAAGGTCTCGAGGTGCGACGGCCCGCCGGCCATGCTGAGCCAGATGACCCGGCGCGCCTTGGCCGCCACATGGAGCGGGTGGACGACCCCGGCCACGCCACGGGACCGCGCGGCCGACTCCGCCAGGAGCCGGGGCTGGAGGAT
>JBJSXS010000854.1:0-17778 GCA_046086545.1 Gemmata sp. | reverse complement strand
TGGGACGGCGGCGGCTACCCGGACGGGCTGAAGGGAGATGCGACCCCGCTGCTGGCGCGGATCGTCGCGGTGGCCGACGCGTTCGACGCGATGACCTCGAACCGGCCGTACCACGAGAACAAGAAGGGCAAGCCGCCGTCGTGGGCGTTTGCGGAGGTGGAGCAGCAGTCGGGCAAGCAGTTCGACCCGGTCGCGGCGGCCGCGTTCGTGGCCATGCGCGAGGAGATCGTCCGCGCGATGGCCGAGCTGCTGCCCGGCAGCGAACTGGAGACCCCCGAGCCGGTCACCGCCGCCGGGCTGATGGTGGCCAGCAGCGGGTGAACGTGCGGACCAAGGACGCGGCGCGGCGCACGCCCGCCGGGCCGTCGTGCCGCGCCGCGTCCTTCACCCCTGGCCCTCAGTCCTTGACGGGGTTCTTCTCGCTCACCTCGACCGTTGTCGTCGCCTTCTGGTCGATCTCGGCCTCGATCTGCTGGTTCTGCACCTCGATCGTCATCGTGCCCTTGAGCTTCATCGTCGTGGTGGACGATTTCAGGCGCCCGGCCTTCGTGTCGAACTGGATGCTGCCCTTCACCTCGTCGCTCTTCAGGTCGGCCTTGGCGATCTTGAACGGCAGTGCCGCGTTGCCCGCGCCGGCCTTGAACGTCACGTCGCCGGCCGTCTTGATGGTTGCCACGTCGTTCTTCACGCCGTCGACGGTGTAGGTGGTCTTGTTGGTCAGGTCGCCGAGGCCCGCCAGCGGCACCTTGTCGGTGCGGGTCCACTTGTCGCTGGCCTTGTCCCCAGGGGCGGCCACGAACACCTGGGTGAACAGCAGTTTCACCGCGCTCTCGGGCATCACCGCCGTAAAGATCTGGCGCATCATGTCGTCGCCGTCGCTCAGCTTGTCGAGGAACTTGTCGTAGCCTTCCAGTTTGGTGATGTCGTACCCCTTGCCGAGCGCGGCGCTGAGCACCGCGCCCTTGAAGCGGTCGGTGAGCGCCGCGGTGCCCGGCGGGCCGCCCTCGATGGTCACCTTCGTGTAGGTCATCTCGACCGTGGTGGCGTCGCCCTTGACGGACTTGACCACGAACTTCGCGACCGTGGTCGTGGTCATCTTCTGGTTGATGGCCTGGCCCATGACCTTGATGTTCTGATCGACCTCCTGCGCGGTGGTCGCGTAGAACGTGTCGCCCTCCTTGAGTGACCACTTGATGGTGACCGGGTCCGCGGCCGCGAGCGGCGCGGCGAGCAGGCTCAGGGCCGCGAGGCAGAACAGGGGGCGCATGGCAGTGTGGCTCCGGGGGGCGGTGTGTGCAGGGCCAATTTATCCGCCGGGGGCGGTCCGCGACAGTGGCCGCTTGCTGCGGGGCGTGCCCGCGGCTACAACTCAGGCTTCGCGGCACACCCTCCCCGGAGCGCTTGAATGCCAATCACGAAAGACACCATCGGCGTCGGGTTCATCGGCGCCGGCGACATCTCCGTCCTTCACGCGGCCGCGGTCAAGAAGTGCCCGGGCGCGAAGCTGGTCGGCCTCTGGAACCGCAACCAGGACCGCGCGAACCAGCGCGCGAAGGAGTTCGGGTGCAAGAACTACGCTTCGCCCGAAGAGCTGGTGAAAGACCCCGCGATCGACGCGGTGTTCGTGCTCACGAATCTCGAGACGCACCTCGAATACACCGTCCAGGCGCTCGGGATGGGCAAACACGTCCTGGTCGAGAAGCCGGTGGGGGTGAGCGTGGCCGAGATCGAGCGCATGAAGGCGCTGGCCGACGCGAAAGACCTCGTGTGCCTCCCCGGGCACAACTACGTGTACGAGGCCAGCATGATGCGCACCCGGGAGCTGGTGGATAACGGCGACCTCGGCAAGATCGTGTCCGCGTACGTGATGTACAACATCCACCACCCCGAAGACGTCGCTTCACGCTATCCCGGCGTCGTCCGGCAGATCCTCACGCACCACTCCTACATCCTGCTCTACCTCGTGGGTAAGCCGGTCGAGCTGTGCGCGATGAAGGCGACCTTGCACTACAAGGAGTACAAGGAAGAGGACATCGCGATGGTGCAGATGCGGCTGCACAACGGGGCGCTGGCGCACTTCTGTGCGAGCTTCGCGGCCGACGACCACGCCGCCGACCCGTGGACCGTGATGGTGAAGGTGATCGGCACCGCGGGCAGCACCCGGTACAGCTACCGCGACCACGTCGAGATCAAGCCCGGGCTGGTCCACTCGCAGACGTACACCGCGTACCAGGGCTCGATCACGAACGAGGTGCGGCACTTCCTGATCGACTGCCTGCGCATGGGCCAGAAGCCGCTCAGCACACTGGAGGACGCCGTCACCGCGCAGAAGCTGATCGAGGCGGCGGAGCGGAGCATCGCGGAGAAGAGCGTCGTGCGGCTGTAAACCCTATTCACCGTAGAGCCCGCGGGGGAAAGACGAGCGACGATTGATTTCACGCGCTCGCCGCTTTTCTTCCGCGGCCGCTCCGGCGGGCCCTGCATTTGGAGCTTCTCATGGAGCGGCGCGTTTTGGGCAAGACCGGCCTTTCGGTCTCCGTTCTGGGTCAGGGCGGCGCGGCGTTCGGGCAGCAGTTCGGCCCGGTGTCGGCGCAGGAGGCCGCGGACACCGTTCACGCCGCCATCGACGCGGGCGTGAACCTCGTGGACACCGCCGCGTACTACGGCAAGGGCACCGCCGAGGAGTTTCTGGGGCGCGCCCTCGAAGGCGGGTGGCGGGAGAAGGTGTTCATCTGCACGAAGGCGTGCCGGCTCGACAACGCGGTGTTCGACTTCACCCCCGAAGGCACGCGCAAGTGCGTCGAGGCGTCGCTCAAGCGGCTCCGCACCGATCACGTCGAGATCCTGCTCGCGCACGACATCGAGTTCGCCGACGACTACGAGTACGTGTTCAACGAGACGTACCGCGTGCTCCAGCAGCTCAAGAAGGAGGGCAAAACGCGGTTCATCGGCATGTCGTGCTACCCGCTCGGGCTGCTGAAGCGGGCCGTCGAGCGGTGCGAGCTCGACGCGGTCATCAGCTACGCGCACTGCAATTTGTTCAACACCCGCTTACTGTCGGAGCTGTTGCCGACCGCGACCGCGCGCGGGACCGGCGTGATGAACGCCAGCCCGCTGGCGATGGGGCTGCTCACGAACCAGGGGCCGCAGCCGTGGTTCCCCGGGCAGCCGGAGGTGGTCGAGGCGTGCCGCAGGGCCGCACAGTTGTGCCGCGACCGCGGCGCGGACATCAGCTTCCTGGGTATGCAGTTCGCTTACGCACAGAAGGGCGTCCCCTGCACTCTAACGGGCGCCGCCCGGAAGAGCGAACTCGAAGTGAACCTGAAGGCGCTCGCCGCGCCGATCGACCGAGCGCTCCTTGCCGACGTGCTGGCGGTGCTCGCCCCGGTGCGCGACTGGACCTGGAAGTGCGGCAACTGGAAGGGTTGAAGCTGCCGGCGGCACCGCCCGTCCGGGTTTTCCACAAACCGCTTGCATCCCGACATTCGTAGCGCCAAACAACGTTCCTCATGGAACATCGACGGGCGCTAGAACGAACGGCGTTCGACGTCCCGTCGGTGATCTCCCTCTCTCGGCGTGGATGATAGTAGGGCCGCACGCGCCCCGTTGCCGTACCCTGAACCGCACCCGCTGTCCTCTTCGGAGGGTTACCGAATGCCTCTCCTTCGCGCGCTGTTCTTGCCGCTCCCGCTCGCGCTGCTGCCGGCCCTCGCGCCGGCCCAACCGGCCGCGCGGCCCGGTGCCGACGCGGACAAGTTGAAGGCCGTTCCGGCCGCGATGCAGAAGTTCGTGGACGAGGGCGAACTGTCGGGTGCCGTCACCGTGGTCGGGCGCAAGGGCGGCGTGCTCGCGCTCGATTCGGTCGGCCAGAGGGATATCGGCGCGAAGGCGCCGATGACGAAGGACACGCTGTTCCGCATCGCGTCGATGACGAAGCCGGTCACCGCCATCGGCATCATGATTCTGGCGGACGAGGGCAAGCTGTCGCCGGACGACGACGTGGCGAAGCACCTGCCCGAGTTCACCGACCAGCAGCGGCGCCTGAGCGGCACCGGGCCGAGCCTCACGAAGCCGCAGCGCCCGGTGAAGCTCCGCGACCTGCTCACGCACACCGGCGGGGTGGCGAATTACCCCGTGGGCGTGAACGACGTGTACGCGAAGCGCAACCGCACGCTCGCCGAGACGGCGCTCGCGACCGCGCTGCAGCCGCTGACGTTCGAGCCGGGCACCGAGTGGCGGTACTCCAACCCCGGCATCGACACGCTCGGCCGCGTCATCGAGGTGGCGAGCGGCGAGCGCTACGAGGACTTCCTTCAGAAGCGCGTGTTCGACCCGCTCGGGATGACGGACACGACCTTCTACCCGACGAAGGAACAGACGGAGCGCCTCGCCCGCACCTACGGCAAGGACAAGGCCGGGAAGCTGACCGACGTGGGCTTCGGGCTGGTCGGCCTGCCGCCGAACCCGAAGCACCCGATTCCCGCCGGCGGCCTCGTCTCGTGCGGCTCGGACCTCGCCAGCCTGTACCGCATGATGCTCAACAACGGGGCGCTGAACGGCAAGCGCGTTCTGAGCGAGAAGGCGGTCGGGGAGATGACCAGGAACCAGACCGGCGACCTAGCGGGCGTCGGGTTCGTGCCCGGCAGCGGGTTCGGGTTCGGCTGGGCCGTGGTGCGCGAGCCGAAGGGCGTGACCGCGATGCTCAGTGCGGGCACCTACGGGCACGGCGGCGCGTTCGGCACGCAGGGCTGGATCGACCCGAAACAAGACCTGTTCGTGGTCCTGCTGATCCAGCGCACCGGGCTCGCCAACGGCGACGCCTCACCGATGCGTGCGAAACTTCAAGAGCTGGCGGTCGAGGCACTGAAGAGATAGTCGAGCCCCGGCCGCCAGGCCCGGGGGGTACAGCAACCGCGATCTCGCGCCCGCCCTTGCGGCCGGGGTCCACCAGAATCGTACAGCCGGGCTTGCCGGTCGTTCGCACAACCCTTATGCTGGTACTTTCGTGTTCTTCCGGACCGCCGCGCGCGGCGGATCGAGTCGAGGAGCTACCGTGGCCGGACCCACAGGCGAACGCATCCGCATCCGAATGGAAGGTTACGATCACGAGGTGCTCGACCGCACCGCGGCCGAGATCGTCAAGACGGCGCGCGACAACGAGGCCACCGTGCACGGCCCGATCCCCCTGCCGACCCGCTTCGAGCGGTACACCGTGCTCCGGTCGCCGCACATCGACCGCAAGAGCCGCGAGCAGTTCGAGATCCGCACCCACAAGCGGCTCATCGACATCCTGAAGCCGAACCAGAAGACCATCGAGGCGCTGAACAAAGGACTCAACCTGCCGCCCGGCGTCGATATCAAGATCAAGGTGATGGTCGGCTGAGTCGGGATTTTCTGAGTTAACCAGTTGTCGCCGCGGTCGTGCGCGGTACAAAGATTACCCCCCGCCCGCTCTGGTCGCTCCAGTCGGAGCCCCCGAGCGGGCGGTTTTAATGCAAGAAACGACCCCGCTTCACCGTCGCGGGCCTCATCCCCCAGTGGGTAGGTGCCCGCAACACCGCGGTTCCGCCGGGCAATCCGGCGACGGCAGGGTCAGGAGTGGCTTAAGAATGCCCGACAGCACCACCGCGTCAGCCCCGGCCAACGGGGTTCAGGCTCCCGCTTCCCCTGTGGCTCGCCTGATCGAGGTCAAGAACTCGATCACGGTTCCGGTCGTGAACCGGGCCGGCGCGGAAGTGGGCACGGTGAGCATCGACCCGGCCGAGTTCGGCGGGAAGATCAGCCGCCAGTTGATGCACGACGTGGTGCTCATGTACCTCGCCAACCAGCGCGCCGGTACGCACCACACGCTCCGCCGCGGGCAGGTCGCCGGCAGCACGAAAAAGCTGTTCCGGCAGAAGGGCACGGGCAACGCCCGCGCCGGCACGAAGCGGACCAACAAGCGCCGCGGCGGCGGCACCGCGAAGGGGCCGAAGCCCCGCGACTACGAGTACCACCTGCCCAAGAAGGCGGTGAAGGCCGCGACCCGGATGGCCGTGCTGTCGAAGCTCGTCGACGGCCAGGCCATCGTCGTGGACGACCTCACCCTGGCCGCGCCGAAGACGAAGGAAATGGCCGGCGTGCTGAAGGCCATCAAGATCGGCAAGAAGGCCACCGAGAAGGGCGAGAAGGACGTCACCCTGCTCGACACGACGGTGCTGATCGGCACCGACAAGCTCGACGCAAACGTGTACAAGTCCGCCCGCAACATCGAGGGCGTGAAGGTGCTGCCGGCGGCCGAGTTCAACTGCTACACCGTGCTGAAGCAGCGCCGGCTCGTCCTCACCCGCTCGGCGCTCGAGGCGCTGCGGAGCGCCGGCAAGAAGGCGGAAGCCGCGAAGTAAGCACCGCACGGGCAACACCGGTTCGGATTAGCCGCGACCCGAAGGGGAGCGAGAGAGAACAATGGCCACCACACGACCGCACCCGAAGAAGTACCGCCGGAAGCTCGCGCTCCGCAAGCCGTGCGTCCACGGCGAGAGCGGCGTCGAGCTGCGCCCGTACCAGGTGATCCTCCGCCCGCTCGTCACCGAGAAGGGCACGCACCAGAGCACGCGGTACAACGCCTACGCTTTCCAGGTGAACCCGCTCGCCACCAAGACGCAGATCAAGGCGGCGATCCAGGAGCTGTTCAACGTGAAGGTCGAGGCCGTCCGCACGCAGGTGCGCGAGGGCAAGAAGCGGCGGTTCCGCCAGGCGATGGGCCAGCTTCCCACCTGGAAGAAGGCGGTCGTCACGCTCAACCAAGAAGACAAGATCGAGTTCTTTTGAGAATAGTGTTCGGTGTTCAGTTGTCGGTGTTCGGAGCGAACACGGGCTGAACTCGCTGAGCCTCTGTGCCTGACCGACAACTGAGAACCGCAATGGGTATCAAGCAATACAAGCCGACCTCCGCGGGCCGCCGCCAGGGGATGGTGTCCGACTTCGCGGACTGCACCAACCCGCGCGAGAACAAGCCCGAGAAGGCGCTGCTCGCGCCCAAGAAGAAGAAGGGCGGGCGCAACAACCAGGGCATCACCACCTCGCGGTTCCGCGGCGGCGGCCACAAGCAGCGCTACCGCGTGATCGACTTCAAGCGCACCCGCGACGACGTGGCCGCGACGGTCCTCAGCGTCGAGTACGATCCGAACCGCACCAGCCGCATCGCGCTGATCGAGTACCCGCGCGACGACAAGCACGAGTTCTCCCGCGCGTACATCCTGGCGCCGAACGGGCTGAAGGCCGGCGACAAGGTGATGTCGGGCGAGAGCGACGCGGTCGAGCCGAAGCCGGGCAACTGCATGCCGCTGTGGAAGGTGCCCCTGGGCATGACCGTCCACAACGTGGAGATGGTGCCGGGCAAGGGCGGCCAGATCTGCCGCAGCGCTGGGTGCGGGGCGGTGCTGACCGCCCGCGAGAAGGAGTGGGCTCAGCTCACGATGCCGAGCGGCGAAATCCGCCGCGTGCCGAACCGGTGCCGCGCGACCATCGGCGTCGTGTCGAACGCCGAGCACATGAACATCAGCATCGGCAAGGCGGGCCGGATGCGGTGGAAGGGGCGCAAGCCCCACAACCGCGGCACCAGCCAGAACCCGACCGACCACCCGATGGGCGGCGGCGAGGGCCGGACCGCGGGCGGGCGCAACCCGTGCTCGAAGACCGGCGTGCCCGCGAAGGGCGGCAAGACCCGCCACAAGCGGAAGCCCGGCGGCAAGGCCATCATCCGCCGCCGCCCGGCCGGCCCGTTCCAGAACACGGCCTGATTGTAGTTGCCGGTGGGCGAGGTGTGTTGTTCGCGAAAATCGCCTCGCCTCCGGTGCGGCGGTTAGTAGGTTGTACAGTCCCGGTTCGCACGCGCCAGGCCTTCGGTTTCGAAGCGGCGCTGCATCCACGGTCGCAACGGGCACGAAGGGCGGGAGCATGAGCCGGTCGCTGAAGAAGGGCCCCCACGTCGACCTCCGCCTGCTGGCGAAGGTCGAAAAGCAGGGGATGAACAAGGAGCCGATCAAGACGTGGTCGCGCGACTGCACCATCGTCCCGGAGTTCATCGGCGCGACGTTCCTGGTGCACAACGGCAAGACGTTCGTGAAGGTCTACTGCACCGAGGACATGGTCGGGCACAAGCTCGGCGAGTTCTCACCGACGCGGACCTTCAAGGGCCACTCGGGCGGGAAGAAGGCTGCGGCCCCGGCGGGCAAGTAATCACGGGAGTTATCAGTTGTCAGCGGTCAGTACTCGGGCGGGCCGACGGCCCTCATCCGGGACCCGCTGAGGGCTGATTTGCTGACAACCGGCCACTGATAATTGAAGACTGCTATGGACTACAAAGCGCTACACCGGTTCGCGGACGTCGGCCCGCGGAAGATCCGCCTGTTCGCCGACCTGATCCGCGGCAAGAACGTGGACGAGGCGCTGCAGGTGCTGCGGTTCTACCACAACCGCGGCGCCAAACTGCTCCTCGCGGTCGTGCAGAGCGCCTACGGGAACGCCAACGACCGCGAGTGCCCGGACCCGGACAGCCTGATCGTCTCGGAGTGCCGCGTGGACGGCGCCCCGACGTTCAAGCGGATCCAGCCCCGTGCCCGCGGCACCGCCTTCGGCATCCTGCGGCGGATGTCGCACATTCACGTGACGCTGTCCGACCCGCCGGAAGAGCCGGTGCTGCCGCCGGCCCCGGCCGAGGTGGCGAGTCCGGCGCCGGCGGGCGCGCCGACCGCGTGACCGCGGGGGCGGTCGTTGCGCGGGGGCCGGCGGAGGGCCGGCCCCTCGCTTGTTTGCCAGACGAACCAACAAGAACGTGTAGCACGACGCGCAGCGGAGCGAGGAAGACATGGGCCAGAAAGTTCGACCGACGGGCTTCCGCACCGGCATCATGCGCCCGTGGCGCAGCACGTGGTACGCGCCGAAGAACTCGCCGACGGCCGACGGCAACTCGTTCGCCGAGTTGCTGCTGGAAGACGTCGCCATCCGCGCGTTCATCCAGAAGTACCTGACCAACAAGAAGGACCGCAAGGAGCAGCGGCCGGCGATTGCCGACATCCGCATCGAGCGGACCCGCGAGCGCGTCACCGTTGTCGTGACCTCCAGCCGCGTCGGCGCGATCATCGGCAAGAAGGGCGAGAAGATCGAGAAGCTGACGAAGGCCCTGGAGAAGCTGACCCGGCGGCACATCGAGGTGAAGACCGTCGAAGTGACGCGGCCGGAGATCGACGCTCAGCTCATCGCGGAAGACATCGCGGAGCAGCTCGAGAAGCGGGCCAGCTTCCGCCGCACGATGAAGCAGGCCATGCAGCGGGCGATGGAGGGTGGCGCGAAGGGCGTCAAGCTCCAGCTGTCCGGGCGGCTCGGCGGGGCGGAAATGGCGCGGTGCGAGAAGGGCATGGAAGGGTCCATCCCGCTCTCGACGCTCCGGTGCAAGGTCGAGTACGGGTTCGCCGAGGCGACCACGCCGCAGGGCAACATCGGGATCAAGGCCTGGGTGAACCAGGGCGACTACCTGACCGGCGACATCGCCGACACGACCGACGCCTCGGCCGCCGGCCAGCAGAAGCGGCGCCCGCGCCGCGGCGGCGGCGGGTTCGGCGGGGGCGGCGGCGGGCGCTAGTCGCCGGCGGACCTGGGCAGCACCAACCGACAGGCTGACGCCTGTCCCACGAGATCAGTTTCGGGAGCGCGTCGATGCCTCAAATGCCGAAGCGGGTGAAGTTCCGGAAGGCGCAGCGCGGCGTCGTCCGCGGGCGCACCACCCGGAAGAAGTACAACGGGCCGATCAAGGGGAACGCCCACCGCGGGAACTATGTGTCCTACGGGGACTACGGCCTGCAGACGCTGGAGGGCGGGTGGCTGTCGGCCGAGTGCATCGAGAGCGGGCGCGTGACCATGACGCGGTTCGTCTCGGGCGAGGGCCGGTACTACATCCGCGTGTTCCCGCACAAGCCGATCACGTCGATCCCGGCCGAAACCCGTATGGGTAAGGGCAAGGGCGAACCGGAGTACTGGGCCGCGGTCGTCCGCCCCGGGCAGATCCTGTTCGAGATCGGCGGCATCCCGGAGTCGGCCGCGAAGGACTGTCTGGCCCGCGTGGCGTACAAGATGCCGTTCAAGTGCCGGTTCGTGACCCGGCGGCCCAACGTTTAACGAGTGGTCAGTGGTCAGTGGTCAGTGGCCGGTTCGAAGTCGTGGGCCGTTAGCGGCCCTGGGTTTCACGGCGGCTGAGAACTCCTAACTGATAACTCTCACCGCAGGTGAGAAGATGCCGAACCGCATGAAAGAGTTCCGGGGCATGAACGACGAGCAGCTGTCGCTCGCCCTGAAGGACACCGAAAAGCACCTGTTCCAGCTCCGGTTCCAGTCGGCCACCGACCGGCTGGAGACCCCGTCGGAGATCCGCAAGGCGCGGCGCGACATCGCCCGCATCCGGACCCTCCAGCGCGAGAAGGAGCTGGCGAAGCTCGGGTCGATGTCGGCCGAGCAGCTCGGCCAGCGGATCGCCGAGCTCCAGAAGAAGGAAGACGAGGGCCAACCGGGCAAGCGCACGGCGCACCGCCGCCGCGCCCGGCTCACCCGGTTCTACGCGACCAAGGGCGGGAAGTTGCCGATCGCCGCGCCGAAGCCCGAGGCCCACAAGGATGCGGCCAAGTCAGACGCCAAGAAGAACGCGCCGAAGGGGAGTGGTAAGTAATGGCTGACACCAGCACGCCGGCCGCGGCCGAAAAGACCACCGGGCGCCGGGTTCTCGAGGGCGTCGTCACCCGCGACAAGGCCACCAAGACGCGGCGCGTCGAGGTCGAGCGCCTGGTCCGGCACCCGAAGTACGGCAAGTTCGTCAAGCGCCGGACCGTGTGCTACGTCCACGACGAGGCGAACGACTCGCACCTCGGCGACACCGTCGAGATCATCGAGAGCCGCCCGCTGTCGAAGACCAAGCGGTGGACCCTGGTCAAGGTTGTGAAGCGCGCCCCGAGTCGCACGCTGTCGAACCTCGAAGGGGCCGTCGCCGGCAGCGACGCGGCCGCGACCCCGGCCAAGACCGAAGAGAAGAAATAGTGTTCAGTTCTCGGTTCTCAGTGTTCGGTTAAGGCAGGGCGTTGCCGCCCGCCTTTCGCCACTGAAAACTGGACACTGACGGCCGAGAACTGAACAGTGAGGCAGTCATGATCCAGATGTATACCTACCTCGATGTGGCGGACAACACCGGGGCGAAGGAAGTGATGTGCATCCAGGTGCTCGGCGGCAGCAAGCGCCGCGTCGCGTACCTGGGCGACATCATCCGCGCGAGCGTGAAGAAGGCGCTGCCCGGCGGGGACGTCAAGCAGGGCGACGTGGTGAAGGGCGTGGTGGTCCGCACCCGCGTGGCGACCCGGCGCGAGGACGGCAGTTACGTGCGCTTCGACCGCAACGCGCTGGTGCTGCTCGATAACGACAACAACCCGCGCGGCACCCGCATCTTCGGGGCCGTGCCGCGCGAGCTGCGGGCGAAGTTCAACAAGATTCTCAGCCTCGCGGCCGAAGTGGTCTGACCGGAGGTGTTCAGTAATCGGTGTTCGGCGCTCGGTCGGACACGGGCCTGCTTACTGACAACTGAAAACTGGGCACTGAAGGCTCCCATGTACATCTGCAAAAACGACGTGGTTCAGGTGATCGCCGGGGACGACAAGGGCACCCGGGGTAAGGTGATCCGCGTCCTCCGCGCCGAGGGCAAGGTCGTCGTCGAGGGCGTCAACCGCGTGTACCGGCACCTGAAGCCGTCCCGCCGCAACCCGCAGGGCGGGCGGCTCTCGAAGGAGATGCCGGTGGACGCCTCGAACGTCATGCTCATCGACCCCGTGCAGGGCGTGCCCACCCGCGTCGGTGTGCGCGCCATGCCGGACGGCAGCAAGGAACTGTACGCGAAGAAGAGCGGGACGCGGCTCCGGGTTCTCAAGAAGCCGAAGGCCGCTGCCGCGAAGAAGTGATCGGTTTCCGGCGGCCCGGTGTCGGCGCGGATCGCGCCCGGTCGACCGGCACCGGCCCGCCTCACGAACGACCCGTACCGAACCCGTCGCACTGGGTTCGCCATAGGTCCGGAAGGAATTACGAACGATGGCTGCAACAGCGACGACGCCCGCGCCCCGCCTCCTTGAGAAGTACAACAAGGAGATCGTCGGCGCGCTCGCCAAGAAATTCGGCCGCGAGAACCGGCTGAGCCTGCCGAAGCTCAGTAAGATCGTCCTGAACATGGGCGTCGGCAAGGCGCTCCAGGACAAGGAGCGGATGAAGGTCGCCGCGGAACAGCTGGGCCTGATCGCGGGGCAGAAAGTCCAGATCACGAAGGCCCGGGTGGCGGTCAGCGGGTTCCGGCTCCGCGAGGGGTACGAGATCGGCTGTCGGGTGACGCTCCGCGGCAAGCGGATGTACGAGTTCCTCGACCGGCTCATCAACCTCGCGCTGCCGCGCATCCGCGACTTCCGCGGGGTGAACCCGAAGAGCTTCGACGGGAACGGCAACTACAGCATGGGGCTCACGGAGCAGCTCGTGTTCCCCGAGATCGACCCGGACAAGGTGACGTTCACGCAGGGCATGGACATCACCTTCGTCACCTCGACCAGGAACGACGACGAGGCCCGCGAACTGCTCCGCCTGTTCGGCATGCCGTTCCGGGACGACAGCAAATAAGGACGGGCGGAGGCTGAAGGCTGAAGGCTGAATAAGACGGAACAGCGCTGCTGTGTTTATTCGTCCTTCGTCCCTCGTCCCCCGTCCCTCTGGTAAGTGGAACGGCCGGCTCCCCTCCGAGGGCGTACCTCCGAGGTTCCGAGTCGGAACGCCGCACCGAAAGGGCGCTCTTCGGGCTCACCGAAGCGGACTCAAATATGTCAACGAACGCGAAAGAGGCGAAGCACCGCCGTCAGCTGGCGGCCGTCGCCGCGCACAAGGCCGAGCTGAAGAAGCCGGTCGACCAGCAGGACCCGAAGAAGGTGTTGCCCGGGCGCACGCTCGTCAAGATCGTGCGCCGGTGCCAGCTCTGCGGGCGCTCGCGCGCGGTGTACCGCAAGTTCGGCTGCTGCCGCATTTGCTTCCGCAAGCTCGCGAGCGACGGGCTGATCCCCGGCGTCCGCAAGGCGTCCTGGTAACCAACCGCGAAAGGGGGAAACACGCCATGATGACCGACCCGATCGCGGACATGCTCACGCGCATCCGCAACGCCAACGAGATCGAGCGCCCGTTCGTCGAGATGCCGGCCACCAAGCTCAAGGTCGCGCTCGCCAAGGTGCTGCTCGAAGAGGGCTTCATCCTCGGCTACCGCACCGGCACCTACGCCGAGGGCGAGGGCGGGGCGAAGGAGTTCAAGGAGATCGACCAGCTCGGGCCGCCGCACGTGGTCCTTCAGGTGTTCCTGAAGTACGGCCCGGACGGGGAGAAGGTGATCCGCCACATCGAGCGGTACTCCAAGCCCGGCCGCCGCGTGTACCAGGGCTACAAGGAAGTGAAGCGCGTCCTCGACGGCCTCGGCATCGCCATCCTGTCGACCAGCCAGGGCGTGATGTCCGACCGCCAGGCCAAGCAGAAGAAGGTCGGTGGTGAGATCCTGTGTACGGTGTGGTGACCAGCAACCGGGCGGCCGGCGGCTGGGGCCAGAGGTCGCCTCTTTCAGCCCGCGTCCCGTTTCTTCAACCGGTGGCCGCGATCCGGACCGTGCGTCCGGCGAAGCCAGAGGAGTACCGAATGTCCCGTATCGGAAAGCAGCCGATTGCGATCCCCGCGGGGGTGAAGGTCGCGGTCAGCGGCAGCAACGTGAAGGTCGAGGGGCCGAAGGGCAAGCTCGAACTCACCGCGCACCCGAACATGAAGGTCGCGTCCGACGGCAAGACGCTGACCGTCACCCGGCCGGACGACGACCGCCAGAACCGGGCGCTGCACGGCCTGACCCGTGCGCTCATCAACAACATGGTGGTCGGCGTCACCAAGGGCTACGAGAAGAAGCTCAAGGTGGAAGGCGTCGGGTTCCAGGCCGCGGCGAAGGGGAAGGGCGTCGAGCTGACGGTCGGGTTCGCGAACCGGATCGTCCACAACCCGCCCGAAGGGATCACCGTCGCGGTGCCCGACCCCACCACCATCGTGGTGACCGGCGCGGACAAGCAGCGCGTCGGGCAGTTCGCCGCCGAGATCCGCGCCAGCCGCAAGCCGGAGCCGTACAAGGGCAAGGGCGTTCGCTACGAGAACGAGGTCGTCCGCCGCAAGGAAGGCAAGTCCTTCGCCGCCGGCAAGTGACGGTGGTTATCAGTGGTCAGTTGTCAGTTATCAGTCGACAACTGATCCGCGATTGGTGCGGCCCTGCGTGGTCCGCGCCGCCTGACTGATAACTGACCACGGACCACTGATAACTTCAAAAGCCATGAACACTCAGAAACTCAAAGCGAAGCAGGCGGAGCGGCGGCGGTACCGCGTGCGTAAGATCATCTACGGCACGCCCGCCAAGCCGCGCCTGAGCGTCAGCCGCAGCAACCTGCACATCTCGGCGCAGCTCATCGACGACCTGAACGGCGTCACGCTCGCGGCCGCGACCAGCCAGGGGAAGAGCTCCGGGCTGAAGCACGGCGGGAACGTGAAGGCCGCTGCCGAGGTCGGCAAGAGGCTCGCCGAGGCGGCCAAGGCGAAGGGCATCACGGTGGCCGCGTTCGACCGCGGGCCCTTCCGGTTCCACGGGCGGATCGCGGCCCTCGCGGTCGCGGCCACCGAGGCCGGCCTGGTCTGCACCAGCCTCGAATCGATGAGGGCCAAGTCGGCGGCCAAACCCGCCGCCGAGGCGGCGCCCGCGGGCGACAAGAAGAAGGACGCGAAGCCGAAGGGCGACGCGAAGCCGAAGGGCGACGCCGCCCCCAAGAAGAAGCCGGAAGGCGACAAGCAGTAGACGCCGGGTCGCAGTAGACGCCGGGTCGCAGTAGACGGCGGGCAGACGACGCGGGAAGCGAACCACGGGTCGCGATCCCGTTGGCCGCGGGCCGAAGGCGGGCGCGGGTTTTCACAACGAGAACACGGTCGGGGAGTGTCCATTCCCCACACAAGGGTGAACCATGGCGCGTGAGCGACGGGACAGGGGCGAGGGCGACTCGCGCGACAACGCGCTGGTCGATTTCGTCGTGAAGATTCGGCGGTCCGCCTGCGTGGTGAAGGGCGGGCGGCGGTTCAGCTTCAACGCGCTGGTCGTCGTCGGCGACAAGCGCGGGCGCGTCTCCTACGGGTACGGCAAGGCCAACGAGGTGCCGCCGGCCGTGGAGAAGGCCATCAAGGAGGGCGAGGGCAACGTCCAGCGCTCCAAGAAGGTTTCGACCCGCGGCAGCACGATCCCGCACCGGGTCATCGGCAAGTACGGCGCGAGCAAGGTGATCCTCGTGCCCGCCGGCCCGGGCACCGGCGTGAAGGCCGGTCCGGGCGTCCGCGAGGTGCTCCAGGCCGCGGGCATCACGAACATCCTGACCAAGGTGCACGGGAGCACGAACCCGCTCAACCTGGTGAAGGCGACGCTCGACGGGCTGTCGCAGCTCCGGACGAAAGAAGACGTGGCCCGCCTGCGCGGCGTGCAACTCTAACCCACCCGCCGCGCAAGCAAGGGACGATTTCCATGGACCTGACTACCGTTTCGGCCCCGGGCATCCAGAAGCGCAAGCTCAAGCGCCGCGTGGGCCGCGGCATCGGCTCCGGCCAGGGCAAGACCGCGGGCCTCGGCACCAAGGGCCAGTACGCCAGCGCCGGCGCCCGGCTGCCCAGCGGGCTGTTCGAGGGCGGCCAGATGCCGCTGTACCGCCGGTGGCCCAAGCGCGGGTTCAGCCACGCGACGTGGGACAAGACCGCGGCCGTGGTGAACGTGGGCGACCTGAACGCGTTCGACGCGAACAGCACGGTCGACATGGCCGCGCTGAAGTCGCGCCGGCTCGTCACGGGCACGTTCGACCACCTGCGGGTCCTCGGCGAGGGCGCCGCGAAGCTGACCAAGAAGCTCACCGTGCGGGCGCACCACTTCACGAAGGCGGCCCGCGCCGCCGTCGAGAGGGCCGGCGGCACCTGCGACCTGATCCCGGCGCCGAAGAAGCCCGTCCGCAACAAGATGGGGTCGAAGAAGAAGGCACTGGACGCCGCTCGCGCGGCGAAGAAGACGAGCTGAGCAAGCTCGCGCCAAGGACGCGTGTTTAGCCGCGACCCGCAGGGGAGCGCTTTCGCGCTCCCTTGCGGGTCGCGGCTGAACAGATAGTAAGGACTCCGACCATGAACTGGCGCTCCATCAGCCTGGTTGCCGGCATCCTGGCCCTCGTCGGCGGGGCGGTCACCTTCTCCTACGGCGGTGCGGAGCTGTCGTGGCTCGGGTGGACCCTGCTGCTGTTCGGCGGGGCGGCCAGCGTCCTCGGCCTCGTCCCCGAGCAACTGCTGACCATCTTCAAGATCCCCGAGCTGCGCAAGAAGATCTTCATCACGCTGATTTTCCTGGCGGTGTACCGCATCGGGTACTACGTCCCGCTCCCGATGATCGACCAGGCCAAGATGGCCGAGAAGATGTCGCAGGCCCAGCGCGGCGCGCTCGGGCAGGTGCTCGGGTTCGTGTCGCTGTTCTCGGGCGGCAACCTGTCGAACGCGTGCATCTTCTCGCTCGGCATCATGCCGTACATCTCGGCGTCCATCATCATCCAGCTCCTGTCGAGCGGCGTGGTGCCGTCGCTGGAGAAGCTGAAGAAGGAAGGCGAGGCGGGGCGCAAGAAGATCAACGAGCTGACCCGCTACCTCACGGTGCCGATCTGCGTCGTGCAGGCGGTCATGGTCGTGCAGGCGATCATGAAGCCCGAGAGCATAGAGGGCGGCATGGGGCTGGCGCCGGAAGGGTACAACTCCGGGTTCGACCTGTGGTGGTTCGGGTTCGCCGCCGTCATCACGATGACCGCCGGGACCGTGTTCCTGATGTGGCTCGGCGAGCAGATCGACGAGTACGGCATCGGTAACGGCATCTCCCTCGTCATCATGGCCGGCATCGTGGCCCGCATCCCGGACGCGACCAACTCGCTGCTGATCGACAGCGCCACCGGCAAGCTCAAGGCGTCGGTGTTCACCCTCGGCGGCGGGTCCGGGGCGGACGTCAGCCTCGAAAAGATCATCGCCCTGGCGTTCCTGTTCATCGCCGTGGTGGTCGGGGTGATTGCGATGACCAAGGCGCAGCGCCGCATCCCCACTCAGAGCGCCAAGCACGTGCGCGGGCGCCGCGTGTACGGCGGGACCCGCCAGCACCTGCCGATGAAGGTGAACGCGGCCGGCGTGATGCCCGTCATCTTCGCGAGCACGCTCTTGATCCTCCCTTGGTTCCTGTTCAACACGATCTACAGCCTGTCGGACGGCAACCTCGGCTGGGCCGGGGCGCTGTCCAACATGTTCCAGAACCACCGCGGGTGGCTGTACAACTTCGCCTACGTGATCATGATTTACGTGTTCACGTACTTCTGGGTGGCCATCACCTTCAACCCGAAGGAGATCGCGGACAACCTGAAGGATCACGGGAGCTTCATCCCGGGGTACCGGCCGGGCAAGAAGACCGCGGACTACCTGGAGCGGGTCCTGATGCGGGTGACGTTCGTGGGCGCCGCGTTCCTCGCGGTCATCGCGATCATCCCGAACGTGATTTCGAGCGAACTCGAAATCCCGCCGCAGGTCGCGAGCTTCTACGGCGGCACCGGTCTGCTCATCGTCATCAGCGTGGCGCTGGACCTCGTCCAGAAGATCAACAGCCACCTCGTGATGCGC
>JBJSXS010000853.1:0-5108 GCA_046086545.1 Gemmata sp. | reverse complement strand
AAGGAAAACTTCGTTTGGGGGGGGGGGGAGGGAGAGGGCGAAGGGGACGGTCCCCCAGCCCCCCCCCCCCCCCCGCACCCGCACTCTTCCCGTACAGGCACGGCGCGTGGTTCGGAGGGGGCGGGCCGCACGCAACTGGCCGCCTCGCAAGAGGTACCGCGCTGCTGGGGATTCCGAACGTCAACGTTCAAGGCTCAAGGACTCAGCCTTCGGCCCGCAAACCGGAACCTTCAACATCAGCGCTCGGCCCGCGACACTTCTGCCCGCGCCGTGTCTGCCTCACCCGAAGCGCCCCGGCCCCGGCCGGGGCACTTCCGCTGCCCGTCGGGTATGATGTACGGGGTGCGACCTTAGTGAATTGAAGGGTCACGGATGCTCCGCGAAGTGCAGATCGACATCCGCCGGCAGCGCGCGAAGGCGGTCAAGTTGCAGATCGAGAACGTGGGCAAGAAGCGCCTGTTCTCCGACTACCGGGTGACGAACCCGGAGTCCGGCGGGCAGTACACGGTGACCGTGCGCGGGTTCGACACCGGCGACAACACCTGCACGTGCCCGGACTTCAAGTCGAACACGCTCGGCACCTGCAAGCACATCGAAGCGGTGCTGGGCACCCTCAAGGACGACCTGCCGCCGCACCTCCAGAAGAAAAAGGCGGCCGTCACGCGCCCGGGCGTGTTCCTGCACTACGGCAAGCAGCTGCAACTCCGCATCCAGCTGCCGCCGCGGCACTCGGACAGGCTCGGCCAGCTCGCGCGAACCTACTTCGACGATAAGGGCCGGTGGTCCGGGCGCGGCCGGTACCCGGACCTGATCCGCGACGTCGATGTGGTGCCCGAGGAGGTGGACGTTGGCTCCGACGCGATGGACTTCGTGGACCGCGAGATCGAGCGCGCCGAGATGCTCGCGCGCGAGCGGGCGTGGGTGAGCCAGCTGGAGGCCGGCGCGCTCGACCTGAACCTGCTGCCGGTGCCGCTGTACGACTACCAGGTGCGCGGGGCGCTGTTCCTCGCGTGCCGGGGCCGCAGCATCCTCGGCGACGACATGGGGCTGGGCAAAACGATTCAGACCCTCGCCGCGGTCGAGCTGCTCGCCCGCGAGCGCGGCATCCAGCGCGCGCTGGTCGTCGCCCCCGCGTCGGTCAAGTACCAGTGGGAGGCGGAGATCAGGAGGTTCACCGCGCGCCCGGTGCAGGTGATCGACGGCGGCCCGGAAGCGCGACTCGACCAGTACGCCGCCCCCACCTTCTACCGGCTGGTGAACTACGAGCAGGTGGTGCGGGACCGCGAGGCCATCAACGCGTGGAACCCCGACGTCGTCATCCTGGACGAGGCCCAGCGGATCAAGAACTGGGAGGCGAAGACCTCGCGCGAGGTGAAGAAGCTCAAGAGCCGGTACGCGATGGTGCTCACCGGCACGCCGCTGGAGAACCGCCTCGAGGAGCTCTACAGCATCGTGCAGTTCGTGGACGAGCGCCGGTTCGGCCCGGCGTTCGAGTTCCTGGACGAGCACCGCGTGCTGGACGAGAACGGCAACCTCAAGGGGTACCGCAAACTCGACACGATCCGCGAGAAGCTGGCCCCCGTTTTCCTGCGCCGCACCCGGGGCGAGGTGCTCGCGCAGCTGCCCGACCGCACCGACAACACGGTGTTCGTGGAACTCGCAGACGCGCAGCGCGGCCCGTACGAGGAGCAGCGCGCCGCGCTCGCGCGGCTGCTCCAGAAGGGCTACCTCACCGACCTCGACCGCAAGCGCATCCTCGCGTGCGTGGTGAACCTGCGGACCATCTGCGACAGCCTGTTCCTGTTCGACAAACGGACCCGCGTGTCGCCCAAACTGGACGAGTTCGCGGAGCTCGTGCCCGAGCTGATCGTGAGCGACGGGACCGCGCACAAACTGGTCGTCTTCTCGCAGTGGGAGACGATGGCGATGGAGGCGGCGAGGGTGCTCGACGCGCACGGCGTCGGGCACGTGCTGCTGCACGGCGGGCTGCCCGGCAGGGACCGCAAAGCGGTGCTCCACAGGTTCCAGACGGACCCGGCGTGCAAGGTGTTCCTCAGCACCGACGCCGGCGGCACCGGCTTGAACCTTCAGGTCGCGGACACGGTGGTGAACCTGGAACTGCCGTGGAACCCCGCGGTGCTGGAGCAGCGCATCGCCCGGGTCCACCGGATGGGCCAGAGCCGCCCGGTGCGGGCGATCAACTTCGTGACGCGCGGCACAATCGAAGAGAAGGTGTTGCGCACCATCGAGGCGAAGCAGGCGCTGTTCGCGGGGCTGTTCGCCGGCGACGCCGACGAGCTCCCGTTCGAGGCGGTCAACACCGGCGGGTTCCTCGACACGATGCGCGCACTGGTCGGCGCTTCGGGCCCCGAGGTGCAGAGCGAGGGGGCGAGGTCCAAACCGGAAACGGGTACGACCCGGACATCGGGCGCGCGACCCGCCCCCCACTCCCCGCCGACGCTGTGGCACGGTCTCGCGCAGGTCGTCGAGGGGGTCTGTGCGGCCCTCAGTGCCCCCGGCGCGGCCGAACAGATCCCGCCCGACGTGCGCGAGCGGCTCCTGACCGCAACGCGTGCGCTCGCGGACCGCATTCCGCCGGGCTCGGACAAGTAGCCCCTCAGCAGGTCGGCTGGCACGAGCCGCGCGAATGCTTCCCTGTGTTGGCCGGCGCGGGCCGCCGGGCCGTTTTCCCGCCCCCGCTCGGCGGCCGCGCGCGGGCGCGAATCGCCGGCCGCCTCTCGCCGAGGGGCCCGCTCGACCGCGGCCCAACACAGGTAGCACATCACGAACCGCTTCGCGGCCGCCGCCGGAGAGCCGAATGGGGGCGCGAGCAGCGGCGGGCCGCGGCCCGTGTGACCCGCGGCTCTGTCGCTCAGCGGATCTCGATCAGCCGGCACTCGGACAACATCAACTCGTCGTCGTCATTCACGAGCAGCAGTTTGCCGCCGACGCACCGGGTGGGGCCGCCGTCGGGGCACACGTGGTCCGTCTCGACGCCCAGCGCGAAGTCGCCGTCCGCGCGGTGCGACGCCGGGTACACCAGCGGCAGGTGAACCGCGGCGCTCGTGCCGTCGCGGAACGTCAGCTCCGCCGGGCGGTACAGCTGGTCGAGCAGCGCCGCGGGCGGCGCGAGCCGCACCTTGCGCAGCGCCTCCCACGGCACCCACAGGTACTCGCCGCCGCGGAACGCCTCCAGCACCGACGCGAACCGGTCGTCGGCGTCGCGCAGCCCGTCGAACTCGCGCCCGTCGATGAACCCGCGGACGACCGGGCTGACAGCGTCGGCGGCATCGACCGCCCGCACGGCCCGCTCGGGGTCGGCGCGGCGGACCAGCTGCGCGGCCTTCCGGCGGCGCTCGGCGTGCTTCGCCGGTGGTTCGGGGGTGACGGTCGGCTCGCGCCCGTCGAACGTGCGGAGCCGCTCGCTGCGGAACAGCCGGTGCAGCCCGCGCTCCACCTCGGCCCAGTCCGGCTCGTCGGTCCGAATCTGGGCGAGGTGCTGGCGCGCGTCGTCGAGCCTGCCGGCGAACGCGAGCAGATCGACCAGCAGCCGCCGCGCGGCGGGGTCGGCCGGCGCGGCGCTCACCGCGGCCTCCTGGTGCGCGACCGCGTCCGCGAGGCGGCCGTCGGCGAGCATGTCGTGAACCGTCATGCTCACCAGTGTACGCCACAGCGGCGGGCCGGCGCGTCACGCGGCCCGTGCGGCCGCGAGCGGCTCGGCCGCCGGCGGCCCGACAGGCACCGGGCGCCCGGTCAACTGTGACAGCGCCTCGGCCGCCTGGAACGGGTTGAGCGTTTGGACCAGTTCGGACTCCACCCGCAGTGCGGGGAACCGCGGCCCGCCGTCGGTCGCGTGGCGCACGACCCCGGGGCCGACCAGGACGACGCGCGCGCCGCCGATGCGGGGCACCGCCGCGAGCGGTTGCGTGGGCCACAGCCAGTGGCCGCACCCGGTGAAGCCTGCCGGCAGCGTGCCGTCGGGCCGCACCGCGGCGGGCGCGAACAGCTGGAACGGCCCGGGGCGATGGGCGGCGAGCAACTGGTACAGCTGCCCCACCTCGGCGGCCCCGCGGACGTGCAGCCGGACCCCGGTGCGGTCGTGCGGCGCGAGCGCCAGGAACACCTCGTCGTCCGGCACCGCGAGTAGCTCCGCGAGGTCGTTCGCCGCCGCGCAGCGCGGGGCAACGGCGCCGGCCAGCTCCCGCAGCCCGCCGAGCGCCCGGGCGACGCGGCGCACCTCGACGTGCGCGAGCAGGGCCGGCATTTCGGTGGCAATCAGGTCGGTCAGCGCGGCGAAAGGGTCCGGCGCGGGCGGGCACGCGGCTTCGAGTTCGGTCTGCCGCCGGGCGTCGAAGAAGAACGCGGCCGGCTCGTTCCACCGGGCCGGCCGCCGGCTCGCGGCCGCCAGCGCGTCGCGCAGGCGCAGCAGGCGCGGCCGCGCGGCGAACGCGGGATCGGGGGCGGGGCCGGGCGCCAGGGGCCGGGCGCGGCGGGACAGTTCGGCGGACATCGGCGCGTCCTCCTTGACGGGCAGGGCGCCATTAAACGGGAACCGCGGGCGCGCTTTCAAGGCGAACCGTGCGCCGCGTGCGGTCACCCGTTCAATTCGACCGCCTCTTCCCAGTGCTGGTACAGCTTGGCGAGGGCGTCCTTCGCCCCCTCCAGGTCGGCCATCGTGTCGCGGAGCTTGCTCGGGGACGTGTACACCTCGGACGTCTGGAGCGCCGCCTCGAGGCCGGCGACCTTCTTCTCCGCGGTCGCAATGTCGGCCTCGATGTCCGGCACCTTGCGGTACGGGAACTGCCGCTTCCGCTTTGCCGGCTTCGCCTCGCCCGGCGCCGGCGCGCGTGCTGCGGCCCTGCTGTCTTCGGGGGGCCTGCGCCCCCCGCCCGCCTGCCTGGCGGCGTCCTCGCGCGCCTGGCGCAGCAGCTCGTAGGTGTCGTAGTTGCCGTACACCACTTCCGTGGTGCCGCCGTCGAACACGATCATCAGGTCCGCGACGCGGTTCAGGAAGTACCGGTCGTGGCTCACCACGACGCAGGTGCCCTCGTAGTCCTTGAGCGCCTGCTCGAGCGAGTCGCACGCCCAGATGTCGAGGTGGTTCGTCG
>JBJSXS010000852.1:0-3926 GCA_046086545.1 Gemmata sp. | reverse complement strand
CCTGCCGCATTGCCCCGCCGAACAGTTTGCGGATCCGCCGCGCGTGCGCGATGAGGTCGCGCGGCCCGAGCAGCATCGACCCGACCGGTGTGCCCAGCCCCTTGCTGAAGCAGACGTTGACCGTGTCGAACATCTGGCCCCACGTCTTCGCCGGCACACCGGTCTTCACGATGGCATTCCAGATGCGGGCGCCGTCGAGGTGCGTTGCAAGGCCGTGGCCGCGTGCCCATGTCGCGATCTCGCCCATCGCGTCCGGGGTGTAAACGGTGCCGCCGCCGCGATTGTGCGTGTTCTCCAGGCACACCAGGCGCGTGCGGACCGAGTGCATGTCGTCGGGGCGCACCTTGTCCGCGAAGTCCTGCACTGTGAGGCGCCCGTCACCGCTCGCGCTGTCGATAGTGCGACTGGTGACGCCGCTGAGGGCCGCGGCGCCGCCGGCTTCCCACAGGCAGATGTGGCTGTTGGTTTCGAGCAGGATTTCGTCCTGCGGGCGGCAGTGAACGCGCACCGCAATCTGGTTCGCCATCGTGCCGCTGGGCACGAACAACCCCGCTTCGAGTCCGAACAGTGCCGCGGTGCGCTGTTCGAGCGCGTTAACGGTAGGGTCTTCGCCGAACACGTCGTCTCCGACCGGCGCGGCCATCATCGCCGCCATCATCCCGGCCGTCGGCTTAGTCACGGTGTCGCTGCGCAGGTCGATCATGGCGCCCAAGAAGAGTTTGATCCGCAGATTAACTGAAACACACCTTAAACGACACGAGCAGAGTTCGCGCCCCTGTGTCTGACTTTATTAACTGCGTCAGATGCGTGATCTGCGGATCAAACTCTTGTCGTCTTACGGGTCTTTTTTTTCATCGGAGGTGCGGTTTTCGAGGAACCAGCGGTCGCCGACCTTCTTGAGGTATAGGGTGCGCCCCTTGACCGCCTCGTGGGAGACTGTCGCGGCGGGGTCGGCCTCGGCGACGGTGCCCTCGCGCGCCAGTCGGCGCATGTCCTTCAGCGCCTGCGGGTCGTCGCGCAGTTTGTCCGCGATATCGCGCTGGAGTTGCTTGAACCCCCTGTCTCGGGCCTTCACCGCGGCCATCACGCGGAACTCCTTCGGGTCGAGCGGGACGCGGTCGGCCACCGCGATCTTGTCCGGGTTGGCCCGCTGGAAGTCTCGCAGTTGGGCCAGTTCGCGCTCGGCCTCGGCCTCGTAAGACTTCGAGCGAGCGGCGACCAGTTCGTCCACCATCTTCGGCTCCAGGACGTGGGCGACGAGGTACGCGTAGTCGCCGTTCTCGATCAGTGCGAGCGCCGACTTGAGCGCGGCCTTCGGGTTGCCCTGCGGGAACTGCTCGACACGGCCCGTCAACCCGTACCGCGGGTCCGGGGGTTTGGGCAGTTGTGCACCAACGAGGCCGCAACAGCCCAGCAGCACCGAACCGGCAACGAGCGTTCTCATCGGTCCACCTCCGTGACTGATCGTTTCAGTTTACCCGCGCCCGCGGGCGCGCTCCATCCGAACATGACCAGCGCCCCTATAATCGCGTATATGGCAGGCAACACATTCGGCAAACTGTTTCGCGTCACCACCGCCGGGGTGAGCCACGGCCCCGGTTACACCTGCATCATCGACGGGTGCCCGGCGGGGTTGGAATTGTCGATCGAAGATTTGCTCCCGGACCTCGCCCGCAGGCGTCCGGGGCAGAGCAAGCTCACCACCCAGCGCGACGAACAAGACACCCCCGAGTTGCTGTCCGGGGTGTTCGAGGGCAAAACGGACGGCACGCCTGTCGCACTCGTGTTCCGCAACTCGGACCAACGCAGTCACGACTACGGCGACATCAAGGACAAGTACCGGCCCGGGCACGCGGATTACACCTTCGACGCGAAGTACGGGTTTCGCGACTACCGCGGCGGCGGGCGCTCCAGCGCCAGAGAGACGGTCTGCCGTGTCGCAGCCGGCGCGGTAGCGAAGAAGTTACTCGCGCGCGACGGCATCCGAGTGCTGGCCTACGTAAAGCAAATCGGCGACGTGATCGCCTCAGTCCCCGACCCCACCGCGGTGACGCTCGAACAGGTCGAAGCGACCCCGGTGCGGTGCCCGGACCCCGAAACCGCCGCGCGGATGATCGCGCTGATTGACGCGGTGCGGATGGACCGCGATTCCATCGGCGGCGTGTGCGAGTTGGTTGCAACGGGCGTACCGCCCGGATTGGGCGAACCGGTGTTCGACAAGCTCAAGGCGGACCTGGGCAAAGCAATGTTCTCGCTCCCCGCGGTGACCGGGGTTGAATACGGGTCCGGGTTTGCGGTCGCAACCATGCGGGGCAGCGCGAACAATGACCTGTTCGTGGCAGCCACGCCCGCTGTTGGCCCGGCCGGTTCGCTCATCAGCACCGAAACGAACCGGCACGGCGGGATGCTCGGCGGCATATCCAGCGGGATGCCGATTGTGCTCCGGGCCGCGGTCAAGCCGACCAGTAGCATCCCGCGGTCGCAGCGCACGGTCACACGCGCTGGCGAACCGACTGAGATACTCGTCAGGGGCCGGCACGACCCGTGCCTCCTCCCGCGCTTAGTACCTATGGGCGAGGCGATGGTGGCGCTCGTACTGGCCGATCACCTGTTGCGCGCACGGGCGTCCCGCATTGGGGTCTGAGCCAGGGCGTGCGCACTTTATTCGGCAGTGATTCCTTGGAGCACCCTCGGCATGCAGATTCTCGCCGAGGCGGCGAACGAGTGCGCACTTTATTCGGCAGTGATTCCTTGGAGCACCTGTAGCAGGTAGTCATCGTCCCAAGCGGCCCTCATGCGCCGGGTCTGGATGCTCCCCGCGGTCCCGGCGCGCTTGAGCAGCGACAGGGCCACGCGACGGACCAGTGCCAGGTTCGCCGCCGCGTGGCCGACCCGGGTCCGGCTCTGGTCCTCCCGGAACGACACATCGAGGCACCAGTGCAACCCGTTCTCGATGCCCCAGTGCGCCCGGATGTAACCCGCCAACTGCGCGGCGCTCACCCGCAGGCTCGTGAGGTAATACCACCCCGCGCTCTGGTTCTTCTGCCCCGTCACTTGGCGCTCCCGGCACACCAGCGCCGCGCTCCCGACGTCCGCCCAACCCGCCGGCAAACCCTCGGGGTCTCGAACCACCGTCACGTACCGCTCCTCCTCACGCCCGTGCCCCGCGCCGACCTCACCGGCCATGTCGCACCCGGCGAACTCGGCGTCCCCGGCCCGCTCGAACACCCCGGCGATCGCCTCGTGCAACCCCTTCTGGTTGCCCTTCACACACACGAGGTAGTCCCCGCCCCGCGCACGGATCTGTTCGACGATCGCCTTCTGGCAAAAGGCCGCGTCGATCGTCACCAGCGCGCCCGTCAGGTCCAGCACCGCTAACAGGTCGGGAACCGTGGTGATCTCGTGCCCGCCCTCGGGCACCGACCGCTGGCCCAAGATCAGCCGGTTCTCCACGGCCCACGCCTCGACCACGTGCAGGCACCCGGTGAACGTGTCCTTCGCGGACCCGCGCACGCTCTTGCCGTCGATGGCGACGTGAACTAAGCCGGCCGAGTCGCACAGTCGTTCCATCCACCGGCCGAACCGGTCGGCGAACGCATCGGGGTCGAGTTTGGCGAACACGCGCTCGAACGTGTCGTGGCTCGGGATCCCGTTGGGCAACGCGAGGAACCGGCGGAAGAACGCCTCCTTGGCGCGCCCGTACTCGGCCACCTGCTCCCACCCGTCGGCACCGGCGATCGTGGCACAGGTGGCGATCACCAGAATGTCGACGAGCTTGTGGAGCTTGTTGGCGGTCTCGATCCGCGGGTCGGGCACGTCCGCGAACACGGTGGTCAGCGCGAGCGGCATCGGGTATCCTCCTGATGCCCTCGGTGTAGTCGCAAACCCCTACGCCGTCAGCCGTTCATAGTGCGCACGCCCTGGGG
>JBJSXS010000851.1:0-5597 GCA_046086545.1 Gemmata sp. | reverse complement strand
CGGCCCGGCTCCACTTTCGTGACCACCTTGATGGGAACGCGGGCCATCGACACCAACCGTTCGAGCAGGTCGCGGATCGGGTACGAGGCGCCTCGGGCCGCGTTGTACGCCTCGCCGCTCGCACCCCTTTCGAGCAGCAGCGGGAACGTGGCAACGATATCGCGCACGTCGGCGATGTCGCGCCGCGCGGTGAGGTCGCCGGTGTGAACCTCGGGCGCCTGTTCTCCGGCCTCGGCCGCCGCGATCTGGCGTGCGAAGTTCGGTACCGCGAAGTCTGCGCTCTGCCGCGAACCGATCTGATTGAACAACCTCACGCGCACGATGTCCAGGCCCGGGCTGCGCGTGTACTGGTAGCTCACGAGGTCGGCCGCGGCCTTGCTCGCCGCGTACGGGCTGGCCGGCTTGAGCGTCGTGAACTCATCGCATGCGCCGTCGGCCCGGTCCGGCTCGCCGTAGATCAGGCCGGTCGAAACGAACAGCGTTCGCGGCTTGAGCCCGGACGCAAGGATGGCGTCGTACAGCCCGTGGGTCGCGGTCAGGTTCTCGCGCCACGCGCGCTCTGGGTCGCGGAACGACCCGCCGGTGTTCGCGTACCCCGCGAGGTGGATCACCCAGTCGGGCCGCGCCGCGCGGACCGCAGCTTCGGCGGCCGCACGGTCGCACAGGTCGCACGCGCCGAGCTGGACGTGCGGGGCGAGGTGGGCCAGCGCCTCCGGCCACACCCCGCGCTGGCTCAGGCCGGTCAGTTCGTGCCCGCCCCGGGACACCAGGTGTTCCACCAGGTGCCCGCCGACGAACCCGGTGATGCCGGTGATGAGAGTGCGCATGGGGACAGTGTGGGTGCGGACGCGAATGCAAGTACGGTCCGTGACACGCGGGCACAGCGAAAACCCTGACTTCTTCGCGCCGCCGTCCCGAACCCACACCGCACTCGAACTCACACGACGTCAGATACCTCGTGCCTTGAAGTCCGGGAGCGGCTTGCCCTGGAGCCGGGCCAGGTCGGCCTTCACCATCCGCTCCACCAGTTGCTCGAACGACACCTCCGGTTTCCACCCGAGGCCCTTTTCCGCCTTAGCCGGGTCGCCGATCAGGAGGTCCACCTCGGCCGGGCGCACCAGCGACTGGTCGATGGTCACGTGCTTCTGCCAGTCCAACCCGACGGCGGCGAACGCCAGTTCCACCAGGCGCTGCACGGTGTGCGTCTTGTTGGTGGCGATCACGTAATCGTCGGGCTTGTCCTGCTGGAGCATCAGCCACATCGCGCGGACGTAGTCGCCGGCGAAGCCCCAGTCGCGCTTGGCGTCGAGGTTCCCGAGGCGCAGCTCCTTCGCGAGTCCGAGCTTGATGCGGGCCACGCCGTCGGTCACCTTGCGGGTGACGAACTCCTTGCCGCGCCGCTCGCTCTCGTGGTTGAACAGGATGCCGGAGCAGCAGTACATGTTGAACGATTCGCGGTAGTTGATGGTGATCCAGTGCCCGTACAGTTTGGCCACGCCGTACGGGCTGCGCGGGTAGAACGGCGTGGTCTCGGTCTGCGGCACGGCCTGCACCTTGCCGAACATCTCGCTCGACGACGCCTGGTAGAACTTGATCGTGTCGCGACCGAGCAGCTTGATCGCCTCGAGCACCTGGGTGACGCCCAGAGCGGTGAACTGCCCGGTCAGCATCGGCTGCTTCCAGCTCGTCGGCACGAAGCTCATCGCCGCAAGGTTGTACACCTCGTCGGGCTTCGCCTCTTTGATCACGTCGATAATGGAGAGCTGGTCGAGCAGGTCCGCTTGGTGGAGGTGTATTTTGCCCGACAGGTGCCCGATGCGCTCGAAGGTCTCGGTGCTGGCCCGGCGAACGATCCCGTGGACCTCATACCCTTTTTCGAGAAGCAGCTCCGCCAGGTAACTGCCGTCCTGCCCGGTGACTCCGGTGATGAGTGCCCGTTTCATGCGTCCTGCCTTATACACGAATAGGACCCCCGCAAGCCGCGCTCGGTATAGAGCACGGGCGGGTTCGTATCGGGCTTTTGTATAGCGTTCCGACTGTTAAGCACAAGGGGAATCGCCACATGCGACGCCCGACGGATTCTGTCGGGCCATGCCTGGTGTGGCGAACGTCCGGCTCTGCGATTACCGCCTGGGCTGCGTGAGCAGAAAGAGGTAGTTGGACAGGTTGCGGTGGAGAGCGGCGTATGCCTCCTCGTTCCCGGCAGGGGCTGACGCGAACTGCAGCTTGTGCCGGGTCATGTGCTTCACGAGGTCGGCCACGGTCGTGCCCTCGACCGCCCACTTCGGGTCGATCACACCGGTCGCGGTGCCGGCTTTCATAGCCATCAGCGCGTTGGTCATGTGACTGACGAACACGCGAGCTGCGCTCGCGTCCTCGGCCGAGAGGTTCTTGGAAACCGCCGGCAGTTGGGCACTGATGTTCTTCAGCGTTTGCTCGAAGCGGTCGCGCTTGACCGGATCGACCGCCTTGCCAAACTGCAGCGGCGTCGCCAACACGCTAAAGTCGCGGTCCAGCACGACACGCAAGTCTTTGAGGGATGGGTCGTCGAACGCTTTGGGGAAGTCGAGGCTCCCGGCGCGGCGCGCCAGATTCAGCGCGTATGCGGCCTCGGCACCACCGAACTGGACGTCGTCAAGCAGCGTGACCGGGACGAACGCCGACGGCCGTGTCCCACCTTTCGGCTCCGCTTTCACGATCTCTTTGAGCAGGTCATTCAGGGCCTCGCCCGAAACCACCTTGGCCTTATCGGCAGGGGTCAGCGCTGTGGCGAACACGTCGGGCAGCGGGCCGCCATCGACCACCGCCCTCGGGCCGACCGGCGCGACGGGGTTGGGGACCTGCCCCCCCAGCGCCATCGCGCGCTGATCCCGCAGAAGTTCGTGTTGCTGGGCCGCGTATCCGCTAGACGCCGAACTCGCGGTGCCCGCCATGTACGCGCCCACCTGGGGGTAGACTGGCTGGTAGTTCCATGCGAACGGGGTCACCCCCGAGTAGTAAGACCCCGTGACGAGCGTGGCGCCGGTATACGGGTTATTCACAAATGAGTTGGTCAAGAACGTGTATCGCGGCGTCACCGCGTAGGGGGTAAGCGAGGGAAGCACAGGCAGCGGCGCCAGGGACGGCAATTGGGGCAGCGCCTGTAGCGACGGCAGTACGTTAAGACCACTGTACGAGAAACTGTACCCGTAGCTCGGGTAGTACGCGTAGGGCGACGACTGGTAGCGGGGCGGGAAGTAGCCGTAGGCAGACGCGCCGTACTGGGCTGAAGCTGCGGCTGGGCTGAACAGCAAGCGCACCGCAACGAGAGTTAGGATCGCTGAAACGCGTGTCATGGTCCCACCGTTGGGCTGATGAGAAACGTCGCGCGGCTCCTCCACGCCACTACTTCGGAACAACCAGACGAACTTACCAGTACGCCTCAGCAAGCGCCGTATCATTTTAACAGTCGAAACACGCGTTACGTTGGTTGGATAACGATTTTCCCTGTGAGGGTTCCGGCCTTGCGGAGCGTGTTCTCCTCCTGCAACTCGTGCGCCTTGGCGGTTTCCGCAAGCGGAAACCTCGCGCCAATAATCACTTTCAGTTTCCCGTCTTGAAGCCACCGGGCAATGTCGGTTGCGCAGGTGCGTTGCTCGTCCGCAGTCATGTTGAACATCGCAAAGCCAAGTAAAGACAATCCTTTAACGTAAAACAAGCCGTTGGGAAGTACGGGCCTGGCAGCACGCCCAGCCATCACCACGACACGGCCGCGCGGGGACATCAGATCGACCGTCTTGTCGAAGTCCGCGGGCGGCAGGGTTTCATACCACACGTTGATCCCGGAGCCGCCGGTAAACTCTTTGACGCAGGTTGGAACATCGTCTCTCCTGTAGTTGATGACGAAGTCTGCTCCAAGTGCCCGTGCCAGTTGACCTTTCTCATCACTACCCACGGTACAAATCACCCGGGCGCCCGCGGCCTTGGCCATCTGAATGACCATCGAGCCGACGCCGCCGGTCCCGCCGTTTACAAAAACCGTCTCGCCCTGTGTCAGCCTCGCACGCTGGAACAGCCCAATGTGTGCGGTAATGCCCACCAGCGCGACACCCGCGGCCTGCTCGTCGGACACTTCATCTGGGGCTGGATACGCCCACTGCTGCTCCACACAGGCGAACTCGGCGCAGGTGCCCTGCCTGCCTAACAAGCCTTGGTTGCTGCCCCAGACACGGTCACCGGGCTTGAACCGCGTCACGCCCGGACCGACCGCGTCCACCACACCCGCAAAGTCGGTCCCCGTGATCGCCGGTTTGGGCAGCGGCATGGGGGCCGCACCGCTGCGGATGTACGTGTCGATCGGGTTGATCGACGCGCATCGAATCCTGACCCGCACCTCGCCCGGCTTCGGCTCGGGTGTGGACACGTCGGCCACGCGGATGACATCGGGAGCACCGGTAGTATCGAAAACGGCGGCGCGCATCGTTTGTGACTCCCGACGTCGGAAAAAGGTGAGGCGGCGTGTAACGGCGGTTCAGCGCGCCATACGTCAGCAACCGCTGAATATAATAGGTGTACTCCTCTCCCTCTCCACTGGGGAGCCGTAACCGTGAACCGGCCGTCGAACGCACTCGTCGAGTACGGCGCCGTCATCGACCCGCAGCAGATGGTCACCCCCCCGGACGTGACCGAGTTGGAACTCGACCCCGGGCACCCGGGCGAGAACGACCGCGGGTACGTGGCGCGCCGCCGGGAGCTGTTCGCGCTCACCCGCAGGCACCGGCTCGAACGGCTCGGCCCGCCGTTAGTCGACTACACCGACGAGGAGACTCGGATCTGGCGCGAGGTGTCACCGAAGCTCGATGAGCTGCACCGCCGGCACGCGTGCGGGGTGTACCTGAAAGGGAAGGACGACCTCGCAATCACGCAGCGCGAGATCCCGCAACTGCGGACGATCAGCCAGCGGCTGGAGCGCGAAACCAACATGCACCTCGTGCCGGCCGAGGGCGCGCTGCCGTACCGAACCTTCTACGAGTGCGTCGCGCGGCGGGGCTTCCCGGTGACTCAGTTCATCCGCCACGGCTCGCACCCCGAGTTCACGCCCGAACCGGACATGATTCACGACTGCGGGGGGAACGTCCCGCCGAGGGTGAACCGCGATGACGCCGAGCTGCTCACGCTCATCGGGAAGGCCGCCGCGACGACCGCCAAGGGGGATCAGGTGCTCGCCCTGAAGCGGTTCAGTTGGTTCAGCATCGAGTTCGGGCTGATCGAACAGTTCGGGGAGCAGAAGGTGTTCGGCGCGGGCATCCTGAGCAGCACGGGCGAGATCCCGCACGCGCTGCTCTCGCCACTCGCGACCCGCCGCCCGTTCGTGACGGACACCGTGATCGCCACGGACTACGACCCGTCGCAGATGCAGAAGGACTTCTTCGTCGCCCCGTCGCTGCCCTTCCTGCGGCGCGAGTTGGAGGCGCTGGTGCGGAGACTCGGGATTCCTGTTCTTTAACCGCCTCGTGAGCCGCGGGCCCGCGGCTCCCGAGGCCACACCTCTCAAAAAGGACATGCAAGACACCCCCCCCCGCCAGATCGACCATGTGTGGTTCTTCTTGGGAAACACG
>JBJSXS010000850.1:0-2649 GCA_046086545.1 Gemmata sp. | reverse complement strand
CCGCCTCGCGCACCCGCTGCTCGGAGTCCACGCCCAGCGCGACGTTGCCCACGTCCGCTACGAATCCCACGGGGGGGAGTGGGTGCCCGCCGGAAGCGATCTCCATTGCCCATTCGAGGGCACGCTTCACGGTGGGCGCGGTCGGCCTGATCGCGCGCTGGAGCAGTAACCCCTCCAGTATGTAGCGCCGGGCGATGTCGAGGTCGCGCAGTTCAATCGGGTCCATTGGGCCCTTCCCGGTGTCGCGAAGCCGCTCGCGTGCTTTTCAAGTTATACCCCAGTACCCAAGTTCCTCCAAACCCCGTTGAGCCCCGCATCAGGGGCGGTCCAACCGGAACAATCGCGCAAGTCGCTAAAGTTTTACGCGCCGCGGGTCGATCTAGAGGGCGACGTGGCTCGGGAGCGAACTGTTTACGGCTGTCGCGTGGCGGTTTTCGCGGTGGCCGGCGAGGGGCGCATGAGGATCGCGCGATTCCTTCTTCCCGGATTCGTGGTGGCGCTGTGCGTCGGGCCGGTTGCAGCTCAGCCGCGCGGTGGCCCCGCGTTAGGCACCTCTGATCTGGTGCCGTCGGTGCGGCCGGTGGCAGCCGAGGAGCCCGTTCCCGCACCTCCACCTATGCCCCCCGGGCAGCCCCCGGCGGCCATGAACCGGGTGGAGAGCATGGGTGCGCCCGGCGCGCAACCGTGGCTGGCGGCCAGCGGCGGGGCGGACCCGGTGGGCACTCTGACGGGTCAGCCTGCGGCGGCGCAGGGGTTGCCACCGGGCAGTTACCCGAGCCCGTACTACACCGACGGCCCCGGGTGCTGCGGGCCGCTCGGCCGCGACGGCCGGGTGAGCTACGAACTGTACAGCTTCGCGGGCGTCAACTTCACGCTCGGCAACGGCCTGCCCGATTACCTCAAGACCATCGGCTGGAGCGTCGGCGGCGGCGTCCGCTCGCTGTTCTTCAGCCAGTCGCACACGGCCGCTTGGACGGTCGATTTCGGCGGCAGTTACACTTACAACCGCGGGCTGAACATCGACGAGCCGGTGAACCTGTTCCTCCGCACCCCGCCGGTGCAGAGCCAGTTGAACGGAGGGTTCCAGGTGCTGCCTGACCGGTTCGTGCTGTCCGCCATTCGCGGCGTCCACCGGTCGAGTTTTAACTTCGCCTTCGGCCGCGACGTGTGGCTGATGGGCGACGGCTCGACGGGCAGCATGCAGGGCACGAACTGCCGCATCGGGGCGTGGATCGGTGGGAAGTACGGCACCTCACACGTGGACGTCGTGCCGCTGGACGAGACCAACGGGTACTCGCGACGGCAGAACGTGTTCCGCGGCCTCTTCGGTGGCGCGCACGCCACAGTCGATGTGCCGATGGGCGCCTGGGTGTGGACCAACGGGGCGCGGTTCGAGTACGGCTACGACTGGACCAACTTGGTGCCCCCGCTGCAGGGGAACATCACGAACATCACCCTCTCGTTTAGCACGGGCATTCGGTACTGAGTGCGTCGGGCAACCGCTCGCGGCTGTGCGAACCGAACACGATCAAAGCCGGGGTGTTTGGGGGACGCCCCGGTGCGACCCCGCGATGCGACGCATCGCGGGGTCGTTCTCGTTGATTGCCGGCCGAAACCGTGTACAAAACCAACACCGCCAGGGGTGCCCGCGGCGGACACGCGGGCTGAGAACACACCCTCGAAACCTGACCCGGGTCATGCCGGCGTAGGGAGGCGGCTCATCCGAGCGCGAAACTCGGAGTGCGGAGCGCGGAGTCCGGGCCGACGCTCTGTTCTCCGTCCCGCGCTCCGCACTCCGAATCCCCGCTACTCAAATGACTCAACTGGAATCGGCTCGCAAGGGCATCGTCACGCCGGAGATGGAGTTCGTCGCCAGGCGGGAAGACCTCTCGCCCGAACTCATTCGGGCAGAGGTCGCACGCGGGCGAATGGTGATCCCGGCCAACGTGGTTCACCTGTCGAAGAACCTGCAGCCGATGTGCATCGGCGTGGCCGCGAAGTGCAAGATCAACGCGAACATCGGCAACTCCGCGGTCACCGGGAAGGCCGAGGACGAGCTCGAAAAGCTCCGCACCGCGGTCGAACTCGGCTCCGACACCGTGATGGACCTCTCGACGGGCGGAAACATCGACGGCATCCGGCAGGCGATCATCGATACCTCGCCGGTGCCAATCGGGACCGTGCCGGCGTACCAGATCATCCAGAACGTGAAGGACCCGAAAGACATCACGCCCCGAATGCTGCTCGACATGGTCGAGCACCAGGCGAAGCAGGGCGTGGACTACATGACGATCCACGCGGGCGTGCTGCTGGAGTACGTCGCGCTCACGGCCGAACGCGTCACCGGGATCGTCAGCCGCGGCGGTTCGCTGATGGCCGGCTGGATGGTCGCGCACCACCAGCAGAACCCGTGGTACACGCACTTCGGCGAGCTGTGCGAGATCATGCGGAAGTACGACGTGACCTTCTCGCTCGGCGACGGGATGCGGCCCGGGTGCCTCGCGGACGCGAACGACAAGGCGCAATTTTCTGAGCTCAAGACGCTCGGCGAGCTCACACTGAAGGCGTGGGAGATGGGCTGTCAGGTGATGATCGAGGGCCCGGGGCACATCCCGATGCACCTGGTGAAGATGAACATCGAGAAGGAGC
>JBJSXS010000849.1:0-3499 GCA_046086545.1 Gemmata sp. | reverse complement strand
GGCCTGACGCCGGCTGAATCGCTCGTGTGGCTCGTGCTGTTCCGCGACACGAAGGGCACAGGCACCGCTCGCACGGCACAAGCCGACATCGCACGCCGCGCCGGGCTGGACGTTCGCACCGTCCGCCGGGCGGTTGCATCCCTCGATACGAAGGGGTTGCTTCAGACGGTTCGTCGTGGCCGATTGAACGCGGGGCCGTCAACGTACCGGGTGCATCCGACCGGCACCGCATGAGGGCATAATGCCCTGTTGCATGAGGACATTTAGTGTCGGCAACCGGGTACATTCCTGCCCTCTATCCCAGAATGGGACCAGTGCGCCGACGCCGCTTGTGCGCGTCGCGGCGCACACAGCGAATCGGAATTGGAAGAACGACCGTACCGACATGGCACGCCGCCCGGCCGCCGGGTATAGTTCATTCACCTTTAGGCCGCGTCCGCTCGCCCCGACCTGAGAAGCGGGGCGGGCGGCCGGTCCTTCTCAGAAAGGTTACCGTGATGAGCACATCTCCAACGCGTGTTTTCGGTCCTATTCACGGTGTCGCTGCCGGCACCCTCTACCCTGACCGCAAGGCACTCGCAGCATCCGGGGTGCATCGACCTACCCAAGCGGGAATCTCCTTTTCGGAACAGGATGGCGCTGATTCCATTGTCGCGTCTGGCGGGTATGAAGACGACGAGGACTATGGTGACGTGCTCATCTACACGGGCATGGGGGGCAACGATCCTGCCACCAAGAAACAAACCGCTGACCAGAAGCTCGACCGCGGGAACTTAGGTCTTGCTGTCTGTTGCGCACACGGTCTTCCGGTTCGTGTAACTCGTGGGGCGGATTTCCGAGAATCGGCGTTCGCACCGAATTCTGGCTACCGCTACGACGGGCTGTACGTCGTGGAAAGCTACTGGAAGGAACAGGGGAAATCAGGATTCCTTGTTTGGCGATACCGGCTCGTGAAGTGCGACGATGCGCCCCTCCTTGTTGCCACCGAAGGAAAGCAGGTTCCGCCGGAGCCGGTGCGTAAGCTAACCACAATCCAGCGCATTGTGCGGAGCAACGCCGTTGTGCAAACGGTGAAGGAACTCCACGATTACCGCTGCCAAGTCTGTGGCGAAGCACTCTTGACGCCTAACGGCCCCTACGCCGAAGGGGCGCACATCCGGCCGTTGGGGCGACCGCACAACGGACCGGATACGACCGAGAATGTGCTGTGCCTCTGCCCTAATCATCATGTTCTGTTCGATCTCGGCGCTTTCGGGATTGCGGATGACCTAACCCTGATCGGCCTCGCCGGAAAACTGCGGACCGTCCCGAAGCACACACTCGACGTGAAACATCTGCAGTACCAGCGTTCGGTTCGACCTGTGAACTCGTGAACCTGAGCCACCCCATGCCGCCCCCGACTACACGAGCCAGAGGTTAGGACTCATGCCGAAGCCATTCAAGCCCACCCGCCCGTTCCCGCTCCCTGCCGACGCCGACATCATCGAACACGAGGGTAAGCCGCACGTCCGGCTGAAGGACCGGGGGCGAACCGTTCTCTATCCGCTGACGAAGGACGGAACCAAGTACCTCCGCCCCGCGAAGCGCTGGTACTTCGACCTCCGCGACGATTCCGGCACCGTCCGCCGCGTGAAGGGGTTCGCCGACCTGAAGGCGACGGAACAACTCGCCGCCGAAACCGAACGGAAGGCGTCGCGGGTGCGGAGCGGGTACGCCTACCCCGCCGAAGAACACGCTCGCCGGCCGCTCGCCGACCACCTGAAGGGCTACGCCGCCCACCTCGAAGCGAAGGGGAACTGCGAGGAACATAACCGGGCGACCGTGGCGAAAGTGTCCGCGATTCTGTCCGGTTGCGGGTTCGTCTTCCCGCCGGACCTGGACGCCGGGAAGGTGTCCACCTGGCTGGCCGACCTGCGCCGGGCCGGGCGAGTCGCGGAACTCCCGCCCGGAGACACCTTCTCCTCATCCGAAGCGGCGGAGCTGCTCGGCGTGACCGTGGACGCGGTTCGTCGGTTCGTGGCCCGGCACCGGCTGCCGACCGTGGGGAACGGCCCGGCCCGCCGTCTGCCGCGTGCGACGGTTCAGGCTATCGCGGAACGAACGGCGAAGGGGGCCGGGCCGACCACCGCGAACCGCTACACCGTCGCCGTTCGCGGGTTCACGCGCTGGCTCGTGCGGCTGAAGCGGATCGGTTCCGACCCGCTCGAATCTCTCTCTCTCGTGAACGCGGCCGTGGACGTGCGGCGGGCGCGACGGGAACTGACGGCCGACGAACTCCGGGCACTCCTCACCGGCACGCGGGCGAGCGAACGGACGTTCCGGGGGCTGACGGGCGAAGATCGGTTCATGCTCTACCTCGTGGCCGCCGGGACCGGGTTCCGGGCGAACGCCCTGGCGAACCTGACGCCCGCCGACTTCGACTTGGACGCCGCCGCGCCCGTCGTCACACTGGCCGCCCGGTTCGCCAAGAACCGCCGAACGAAGGTGCAACCCCTCCCCGCCGACGTGGCCGACGCCCTCCGCGACCACCTGACCGGGAAGCCGACCGGCGCGCCAGTCTGGGGCGGGACGTGGGCGAGTGGTTGCACAGGGGCGGAAATGCTCCGTCGCGATCTCGAAGCCTCGGGCATCCCCTACGCCGTGGACGGGCCGGACGGCCCGGAGTACGCCGACTTTCACGCCCTGCGGCATACCTACCTGACGATGTTGGGGCGCAACGGTGTCGATCTGCGGACGGCGCAGGAACTCGCCGGGCACTCGACGCCGCTCCTCACGGCCCGCTACTCGCACCGCCGGCTGTACGACCTCGTGGGTGCCGTGGACAAGCTGCCGAACCTCGTGCCGACCGCCGGGCCGGACGCGGGCGCGGTGGAAATCCCCCTTCGCCTCACCGGCACCGAGGGGGCGACCGCCAAGAAAAGCGCAGTGCCGGATGCAGTGCCGGATGCAGTGACAGGGGGCGCCGGGTTGCATCGAACGGCACTGATGTACACTTTCGACATTGTCGGCAGAACGTGCGATGGTTCGCCGCAAACCCTAGAAAAGGTAGGGGCCGGCGCTGATATGCACCGGCCCGCATCGTCTGGCACTGAGTTACCCGGCCTGGATTCGAACCAGGACAAAGAGAACCAAAATCTCTTGTGCTACCGTTACACTACCGGGTATTGAGTTGCTAAAGGACGAGAAACCGCTCGATACTGCTGCAGCATGTATTTTTTTATATGCGTCGGAGCGAGCCTCTTCCAGATGAGATTCTGCCGGCCGCGTCTCAATTCAATATCGCCGCGCTAACCGGCGGAGGACCTCAATCCCGCGGTGCAGCGTTTCGTCGCTGGCAGCGTACGACAAACGGAAGTGTGTGTCCCGGCCACTGAACACGCCCCCGGGGATCACCAGCAGGTTCTCACGCACGGCCTCGGTGACGAACTCCGTAGCCGTGCCCCACGGCGACTTGGGGAACAGATAGAACGCGCCGCCCGGCACCGTCAGGTCGTACACG
>JBJSXS010000848.1:0-3391 GCA_046086545.1 Gemmata sp. | reverse complement strand
TCGCGCTCCGAACACGCGACCCGGGCGGCGCTCTCGGCCTTTTTTGCGGAAAATCGGCTTTGCGCCGGCGGGTCGTTCAGGAGCCGCTCAGCACGCGCACGTCGCCTTCGCGCTTCGTGACGCCGACGCGGTCCAGATACTCGCACACGGGCACCGCGTACTTGCGTGTGGTGCCGAGCAGGTCGCGGATTTCGGCCACCGTCGCGCCGGGGCCGCTCTGCAACCGGCCCGTCACCCGGCGGCGCATCTCGGCCTCGGCTTCGGCCGACAGGTAGATCTCGTTCGTCACCTTCACCAGCGATCCTTCCGCACACGCTACCTCGAAGATGTCGGCCAGGGCGGCTGCGTTCCCGCCGGCCTGGTTCGCGAACTCCATCGGTTCCGGCGGCGCGAAGATTGCGGCGACGTGCGCCGCCACGATTTTGTCTTTCAGTTTGCGCTGGTTGGCGCTCAGCTTCGGCTTGAAGTCCGCGCGGGCGATGCGGCGCGCGTCGCCGATCAGCTTCTTCGCGCGGAGGAGCCGGTCCGCGACGGCCTGGAGCAGTTGCTCGTCGCCCACGTAATCGAGCCGGGCGAGCACCTTTGAGCGGTCGTGGTTGGTTAACAGCGGGCTTTCGGCGTGCATCGACCCGAGCGAATCGAGGACGCGGGCTTCTAACTCCGCGACGCGAGCCGCGTGAACGACGAGACGGCGGTTCGACACGAGCACCAGTTCCACCAAGTCGCCCGCCGCCGCGAGCCGCGCGACGAGCGCGTCGGTTTCGCTCGGCGCGACCCCGGCGGCGCGCACCAGATCGCCGGGCGCGAACCCGTGGAACCCGGCGAACCACGCGACCGCGCGGGCGCGCGCCGCGGCGTCCTCGGCCCACAACTGTTCGACCTGCTCGACGGCCTCGACGTGCCGCCGCCGAACCTTCCGCGCGACCGGTTGCAGCACCTGCCCGCCGCCGAGGGTGTGCTCGGCGGACGAGTCGCGCACCACGAACGGCTGCCCCCACACCGCCGTAACCGGCTCGGCCAGGAACAGTTGTGCGGGCCCGCGCTCCCCGGGGTTCAGCGCGTCCGCGTCGAGCAGCGAGACGGTGCCCAGCACCTCCGCGGTGCCGAGGTGCAACCGCACCGGGAGCCGGTGCCTGATCGGGTGCCGGCTGTCGGCCGAGACCGACAGCCGTACCGTCAGAACCTTGCTCGGAGCGAGGTACCCGGGGCGGGCCAGCTCCTGCCCGCGGCGCACCGACTCGTGCGGCACGCCCGCCAGGTTGACCGCCGCGCGCTGCCCGCGGCGCACCTCGTCGGCCGGGCGCCCGTGGTTGTTCAGGCCGCGCACGCGGACCAGTTCCGAAGTGCCGTCCCCCTTGTGCCATTCGACCTCATCGCCGGCCGCCAGCGCTCCCGACACAACGGACCCCGTGACGACGGTGCCGTGCCCCTGCACCACGAACGCCCGGTCGATGGGCATGCGGAAGGGGGGGGAGGCCGTGGGGCCGCCTGCCGCCCCGCACAGCCCCGCCAGCACGCGCTTCAGCTCCTCGATGCCGGTGCCGGTGTGCGCCGACGTGGCGACGATCGGCGCGTCCTCGAGGAACGAGCCGCGGACCAGCTCGCGCAGCTCCAGGGAGACGACTTCGCGGGTCGTCGCGTCCACCAGATCGGCTTTCGTGAGCGCGACCGCGCCGCGCTTCAGGCCGAGCAGCTTCAGAATGTCGAGGTGCTCGCGGGTCTGCGGCATGACCGAGTCGTCGGCCGCGACGACCAGCAGCGCGAGGTCGATGCCGGTGGCCCCGGCGAGCATGTTCTTGACGAACCGCTCGTGCCCGGGCACGTCCACTATGCCCAGTCGCGTGCCGCCCAGGGTGAGGTGGGCGAAGCCGATGTCGATGGTGATGCCGCGGGCCTTCTCTTCCGGTAGTCGGTCGCAGTCGATTCCCGTCAGCGCCTTGACGAGCGACGTCTTCCCGTGGTCGATGTGCCCGGCGGTGCCGAGGATCAGGTCGCGTGGCATGGTCGTGCGCGGGGGTCGGAACGGTGCGGCTCGGTGTCCGTATTGTACGCGGCCCCGAACCCGGTTGGCGTGGCGTCGCGGGCCGCCCCTGTGGTACGCTCGCCCGGGAGCCGGCGGGCGGTGCGAGGGGCAAGGGGGCGCAACGGCCGGCTGGGGCCGCCGTCGCCGCTCGATGCACCGGGCGGCGCACCGCGACCCTCATCACAGGAGCGCTGAAGGAGAGAAACGGGCCGTGGCGACCGCACCACCACACCCCGCGCGGTTTCATCGCCTTGCCGGCGCTGCACGCGTGCCGCAACCGCGACGAAGGTGCGGCGCAGCTCCCAACCGCCGTTCGTGCGACCGGGTGGCGCGAACTGAGCCAGCCCTCGGTCCCCGCCCCGTTCTCGCGGTGCCGCCCGGGCGCGAGTGCGGTTCCCGGCGCTCAGGCGTTCGGGACGGCCGTGACCGTCCGCGGGGCGGCCGCGCGCCCGATGCGCTGGGCGGTGCGGTTGCCGGAGGGGCCCGCGCCGCACGCGCCGACCGCGGCGCTGCCGTACTCGCGGCCACGGCAATAGAACAGTCCTTGCCGCTGTACACGCTCGCCCGCCGCGCTCGGCCCGGGCCGAGGGTGTGGCCGCGGTTAACCTCACTGATTTAGGAACGCACATGATCGGCACGACGCTGAACCCGCGACAGTTCCTCGCCCGCGTGGCCGCGGAACTCGAGCGGATCGACCCGTCAGAGATTCAGAAACTGTCCGACCTGATCCACGAGCGCTACGCCGCGGGCAAGTTCGTGTTCGTGATCGGCAACGGCGGGTCCGGGTCCAACGCGTCCCACTTCTGCGAGGACATGGGCAAGGGCACGCTGGCGCGCAAGTTCTTCGACGACGACACCAAGAAGCGGCTGAAGGTGCTGAGCCTGACCGACAACACCCCGTACATCCTCGCGTGGGGCAACGACGAGGGGTTCGACCGCGTGTTCGTGGAGCAGCTGAAGAACCTCGCGTCCCCGGGCGACCTGCTGGTCGCGATCAGCGGTAGCGGGAACAGCCCGAACATCCTCCGCGCGGTCGAGTGGGCCAACAAGAACGGTCTCACCACGTTCGGCTGCACCGGCTTCAGCGGCGGCAAGCTCCGCGGCCTGGCGCACCACGGGCTGCACGTTCCGCTCGACGACATGGGCATTGTCGAGTCGATCCACCTGATCGCGTTCCACTGGGTGGTGGACGACTCCTACCGCCGCATCTCGATGTGAGTGCGGTTACGGGGCCAGCCGGTCGCGCGCCCACCCGCCCGGGGCGCGCGTGAACCGGACGCGGTCGTGCAGGCGGCTGCGGCGCCCCTGCCAGAACTCGATCACCTGCGGCAGCACGCGGTACCCGCCCCAGTTCGGCGGGCGCGGCGG
>JBJSXS010000847.1:0-2456 GCA_046086545.1 Gemmata sp. | reverse complement strand
CCCTGGTGCGTAGCCGGGAGGAACCCGTTGCCCCACACGAGGCTCCGCGCCTTCGGCGACCGGCCGTTGAGCAGCACGACGTACCCGGGGAGATCCTTCGAGGCGCTACCGAGCCCATACGTGAGCCACGACCCGATCGTCGGGCGCCCGGGCTGGTCCTTCCCGGTGCAGAGCATCAGTTCGCCGGGGGCGTGGTCGAACGCGTCGTGGTGCATCGAGCGCACGAGCGTGAAGTCGTCGGCGCACGACCCGATCTCGGGCAGCAATTCCGACAGTTCCGTCCCGCACTTGCCGTAGCGCCGGAACTTCCACGGCGACCGCATGACCGGGGCGGAGTAGTTCGTCTGGCCGAGCCGCACGCCCTCGCGGAACGATTCGGGGATCGGCTTGCCGTGGAGCTTCGCGAGTTCCGGCTTCGGGTCGAACAGATCGACCTGGCTCGTGCCGCCGACCAGGAACACGAAGATCGCGCTCTTGGCGGTCGCCCTGAAGTGCGCGCCTTGCGAGCGGCCGGGTTTATCCCGGCTGTCTTCGGCGAGCCCATCCTGCGCGAGAAGAGAAGCAAGCGCGGCAACGCCCATTCCGCCCGCGGTGCGGGCGAGAAGCTGCCGTCTGTTGAAGAGAAAAGGCACGGCTACTCCCGCGTGGTGAACTCGTCGAGGTTGAGCATCGTCCGAGCGACCCCGAGCCACACCTGCTCGTCGGTCGCGCCGAGCTTCCGCTGGCGCGCGACGAGGTCCGTCAGCACCTTCAGCTCGCGGTCGGATGGCGGGCGAGAAAGACACAGCTCGAACGCCAACCGCAGCCGGGCCTCGTCGCCGGCGGCGGACTTCCGCAAACGGTCGCCAAGAGCCCGCGCGCACTCGACGAACACCGGGTCGTTGAGGAGCGCCAGCGCCTGGAGCGGGGTGACGCTGCGGTCGCGGCGAGGGCACGGGGCGTTCCCGTCGGCCCCGTCGAACACCAGCAGCGACGGATGCGGGAGCGTGCGCTGCACGTGAATGTAGACCCCGCGCCGGTGCCGGTCCGGGCCGGGCATCTTCAGCGACTCGCTCGTGAACTTCTGATCGAGCAGCCCGTCCGGGAATGGCGGCACGATGGACGGCCCCCCGAGTTTTGTGTTTAGCAGTCCGCTGACAGAAAGCGCGAGGTCACGGACGATCTCCGCTTCCACGCGGAGGCGGTTCTGCCGCCCGAACAGTTCGTTGCCCGGGTCGCGATCGTTCACCGGGCGATTCGATGACTGGCGGTAGGTTGCGGAGGTCACGATGAGGCGAATCAGCGCCTTGCGCGACCACTTCAGGCGCACGTATTCGGTCGCGAGCCAGTCGAGCAGTTCCGGGTGCGTCGGGCGCGTGCCGTTGAGCCCGAAGTTGTCCGGCGTCGGGACGAGGCCGACCCCGAACAGGTGCTGCCAGACGTGGTTGGCCGCGACCCGTGCCGTCAGCGGGTGCGCCAGGTCGAACAACCACCGGGCGAGATCGAGCCGGTCGGGAGTTCGGCCGCGGGCCTTCAAGGGCGGGAGGAACGCCGGCGTGCCGGGCGTCACCACCGGGCCCGGGCGGAGGAAGTTCCCGCGCAGGTGGACCCGGGTCTCGCGCGTCACCTCCTTCAGCGTCGGCGCCGTCTTCCCATCGGGCAGCTTCACCTCCGCGTTGTCGGTGCGGTTGAAGAACGCGTAGAGCGAGTAGTACTCGCGGTGCCCGATCGGGTCGTACTTGTGCGTGTGGCACTGCGCGCACGCGGCGGTGAGGCCCATCCAGACCATCGCGGTCGTGTCGGTCCGGTCCTTGACCGCGTAGGTGCGGAACTCTTCCTTGTCCCCGGACGCGGCGCTGTTCCAGAGTGTGTTGCGGTGGAACCCGGCCGCCACCTTCTGTTCGGGCGTCGCGTTCGGGAGCAGATCACCGGCGAGTTGCTCGACCGAGAACTGGTCGAACGGCCGATCCGAGTTGACCGCGCCTATGACCCAATCGCGGAACCGCCAGGCATCGTGGCGCAGGTTGTCGTTCTCGTACCCGTCGCTCTCGGCGAACCGGGCGATGTCGAGCCAGTGCCGCCCCCACCGCTCGCCGAAGTGGTCGCTCGCCAGCAGCCGGTCGACCAGCTTCTCGTAGGCGTTCGGGGCCGGGTCGTCGAGGAACCGCTTCAGGTCCTCGGGCGCCGGCGGGAGCCCGGTCAGGTCGAGGTACAGCCGCCGCGCGAGCGTCCTCCCGCCAGCCGGCGGCGAGAGGGCCAACCCGCTGTCGCTCAACTTCGCGACGACGAACCGGTCCACGTCATTGCGGATTGCGGATTGCGGATTGCGGATTTCAGGAACCGCGGGGCGCTTGAGCGGCCTGAACGCCCAGTGGTCCGCGGCGGGCTCCTTGCCGGCGAACTCGTCCGGCCAGGTCGCCCCCTGCTCGATCCACTTGCGGAGGGTCGCAACGTCCCCGTCCGCGAGGGGTTCGTCG
>JBJSXS010000846.1:0-3375 GCA_046086545.1 Gemmata sp. | reverse complement strand
ATTTGAAGGGATGGCTAGCGGTCGCCTTGTTCTAGGAACTCGGCTCAAGACGCTGGATGATCTCGTCCCCGAGGCCTCTGTCGCACGCTATGCATCGGGGAGTGCTGAGGAGGCTGCCGCGGTCATTCGACGACTAGCATCCGATCCATCAGAGCGGGCGAGTCGCGTTGCGGCTGGTCTCGAAGCGATTCGCGGCGGCCTCAGCTGGGAGGCGGCCGGTGCCGGCTACGTGCAGCGACTTACCGCACTACTACCGCCGCTCGCCGACGCTCGTTAAGCCAGGCACTCTTCGGCACTGGTTGCTTCGGAGGGCGCTCGCCAAACCTTCGCTTCCATTCGCGTCGCCCAGAGAGGTAACGCGTTACCTCTAGATCGGCCGCCTTGATCGCGGCTCCCCGCAGCCACAGGCGATGCAGCTCAAAACACTTTCGCGCCCAGGCATCGCCGTGGGAGTCACCGCTTATGAGGTGCGCAAGCTCGTGCAGAGCAGTCCCCTTGTCGTACGAACAGAGAAACATCTCACCCGTCTCAGTGACGACCCATCCGAACGGATGCGACGGCTCGCGACGTGTGCCGGTGTGGTCGTGAATACGCACCCACTCCAGTTTGCGCTTGGCGCGCGCGGTGGCTTTAGCGAGGAGCTCAAGCGTTGCGCGCCATTTTGGCCAGGCGGCAACAGTGAAGCCACGCATCGGGCGAACCTCGAAGGGAAGATCAAGCGCCCACTTCGGCGCATGGGTCCAACGACCTGCGATCTTGACGCGATACATGCGGCTCATGAGTTCACCCTATCGCGACCCACGTATTGGTGGCGTACCACCAGCCTTAGCGGAGGGGGCTTGCTCCAACGGAGCGCACCCGCTTCAAGAACGCTCGGGTACGGGCATCACGCGGTGCGCCAAAGATCTTCTCTGGAGAGCCCTGCTCCACAATTCGTCCACCCTCGAGATAGCAGATGCGATCGGCGACGTCGGCGGCAAAGGCCATCTCATGCGTCGCGATGAGCATTGTCATGCCGCCCTTTGCAAGTGCGCGCAGCGCCTCCAGTACATCGGCAACCAAGACCGGGTCGAGCGCGCTGGTGATCTCATCGAGCAGGAGCACCTTCGGTTCGGGCGCGAGGGCACGCACGAGCGCGATGCGCTGCTTCTGCCCGCCGGACAGGTTCGCGGGGTACAGGGGGGCTTTCTCCTCGAGCCGCACGAGGCGCAGCAGTTCCATCACACGCTCGCGCACCTTCTGGTCGGGCCATTTACGCACGCGCAAGCCGAACGCGACGTTCTCGAACACGGTCATGTGCCGGAACAGCGCGTAGTGCTGAAAGACGAAGCCGACGTTGCGGTCGCGGGCCGAGTGCCGCGTGATGTCGTCGTCGCGGAAGAGAACGGTACCGCTGTCGGGCACTTCGAGGCCGGCGATCACGCGGAGCAGCGTGGTCTTGCCGGACCCGGACGGGCCCAACAGCGCGACCAGTTCACCCGCCGGGCACTCGACGCTCACGTTGTCGAGCGCGACGAACCCGCCGAACCGCTTCGTGACGTGCTGGGCTGAAATCGACATTTAGGATTCACCCGAGAGACCCGGAGAGAAAGACCGACCGAGAGAACGACACCCGGCCGCCGCCTAGGCTCTCGCCTCGCCGGTCTCCGCGGCCTCTCCGGTGGAACTCTTCTTCCGCCCTTCGACCCACACCTTGAGCAGCAGCGTGACGACCGCGAGCATCGTCAGCACGGACGCGAGCGCGAACGCCGCAGGGCTGTTGAAGTCCTGGAACAGCACCTCCACCTGAAGCGGCATCGTGCAGGTTTCGCCCGCGATGCGCCCGGACACGACGTACACCGCGCCGAACTCGCCCATCGCGCGCGCGTTGCACAGGATCACACCGTACAGCAGCCCCCACTTGATGTTCGGGAGCGTGATGCGCCAGAAGATCTGGCGCCCGCTGGCGCCCAGGCTGAGTGCGGCGAGTTCCTCGTCGGGGCCGATGGCTTCCATCACGGGAATCAGCTCGCGCGCCACGAAAGGCAGGGTCACGAACGTGGTCACCAGCACGAGGCCGGGCACGGTGAACAGCACCCGCAGGCCGTTCGCTTCGAGCCACGGCCCGAGCAAGCCCCACCCCGCGAACAGCAGCACGAACATGAGGCCCGCGACGACCGGCGACACCGAGAACGGAACGTCGATGACCGTCACCAGGATCGTCCGCCCGGGAAACTTGAACCGCGTAACGGCCCACGCGGCGGCGATGCCGAACACGAGGTTGCACAGAACCGCGAGCGGCGCGACCGTGAGCGTCAGCAGCACCGAGTGCCGCGTGTCCGGATCGCCGGTCAGGTTCCGCCAGTAGGCGCCGAACCCCTCGGACAGCGCTTCCGCGAACACGCTGACGACGGGAACAACAACCAGAACTGTCATCGCGAGCAGGGCGAGTGTCGTCAGCGTAACGCGCACCCAGGCGGGGTCGCGGCGACGTGACGTACGCGGGCTGGTGTCTGCGGGTCGCATCGCGTCAGCCGCTCCACTTGCGGGAACGGGCTTCGAGCCGGTTAATTACGACCAGCATCAAGAACGATACCGCGAGCAGCACGGTCGCGATGGCGGTCGCCTCGCGGTACGAGTTCGGACGACCCTCCTCCAGACGGCTCACGATGAGGAACGCGGCGATCTCGGTCTTGTAGGGCATGTTCCCGGATACGAACACGACGCTGCCGTACTCGCCCAATCCGCGCGCGAACGCGAGCGCGAACCCGGTCAGAAGGCCGGGGAGCAGTGCCGGGAACGTGACGCGGCGGAACGTCTGCCAGCGCGACGCACCGAGCAGCCCGGCCGCCTCTTCCGCTTCGGCGTCGAGCGCGCCCAGCACCGGTTGCAGGGTGCGCACAACGAACGGGAACCCGATAAAGACCAGCACGAGCACCACCGCGAGGCGGGAGTACGAGCCCTCGACGCCGAGCGGCACGAGGAACCGGCCGAGCCACCCGTTCGCCACATACAAGTTCGAGAAGACGAGGCCCGCGACCGCGGTCGGCAGCGCGAACGGCAAGTCCACCAGCGCGTCGAAGATGCGCTGCCCGGGGAACTCGTACCGCGTCAGCACCCAGGCGATGAGCAGTCCCAGAACCGCGCTGATGCACGCCGCGAGGAACGACGCGCCGAACGTGAGCGCGTAAGCGGCGCGCGCGCGATCGGTCCACACCGCGGCCCGAAACTGATCCCAACTCAGTTGTGCCGCGGTGAATACGCACGCCCCGAGCGGTATAATCACCAGCACGCTCAGGTACACAAGCGTGAAGCCGATGCTCAACCGGTAGCCGGGCAGGATTCGCGGGTTCGCCTGTGCCATCGCTTCCTTGTTTACGAGCCCTCGCCCCGATC
>JBJSXS010000845.1:0-5344 GCA_046086545.1 Gemmata sp. | reverse complement strand
CCCGCGTACCGGCGACGTCACCGGAACGCGGGCGCCGACACCTGATTGAAGTGAACTTCCGGGGTCCGGTTGTGCGGGCCGGATGCCCGAGCTTCCGCACGGCCGGCGCGGTTTTAGGCGGCTCACAGGTCGAACGCGTTCTCGCCCAGGCCCGTGTTCGTCCTCACGTCGCTGAAACTGTACGCCTCGAACAGGTCGCCGGCGGCTGCGCCGGCCTTCGGCTCGCTGTACGCCTCGTACCGCAGCGGCAACTTCGTCTCCTTGTCCACGTATACCAGCACGCGGTGCGCGTACCGGAACGCGTGCGGGCGACGGGTCAGGATCTCGTACCGCGTCACGTTGCGCCCGGCGAACTGGAAGTCGCCCGTGTACACCTCGACCGGGTTGTTCAGAGTCTTCTCGCGGGCCGCGGCCGCGGCCACGCGGTCGATGATCGCGGTCATGGTCCAATCGGTCACCGGGTGCCGGTTCTCGGCCAAGAACTTGGAGTCGTCCAGGTCGATGGTCCTGAACCCCTTGGCGCCCGCGGCGCCGGCCGGCCGGTACTGGAACTTCTGGCCCTTGCGGGTGCCGGTGTAGGCCACCTCCATCCCGGCGACGGCGTCGGGCCGGGCGAACCGCACGGAAACGCCGACGGGGACGGTGCGCACCTTCATCTCGGCCACTTGCTCGGCCGACAGCGCCCCTTTTACGAACTCCTGCCGGGTGAACGTGCAGGTGTAGTCGCGGGTCTTCGCCAGCGCGCCGCGGGCCTCGGCCAGCATGGTCATCAGGCCGTCGCCCTTCGCCCCGTCCGTTGCCCTGGGCGCCTCTTTGGGTGTCTCGGCCTTTGGCGGTTGGGCCAGGAGTGCCCCGCCCACGAGTAACCCGGCGCACGCCGCCGCGGTCCAGGCTTTCACGCGCATGAGTTCGCCCCCTGGTTCCCGAACAGACAATTGTGGGTTCATACCGGCGCACGCGCCGGCGGGGAAGAGCAGTTCGCGTAAGATGCCTCCGACCGTTTCCGCCGTGCTCGGGGGTGGCTTATGGGCGTGCAGGTTCTCACGGTCACGTCGCAGCCGTTCGCGGAGAACTCGTACATCGTGTGGCGCGACAGCGGCACCGAGGCGCTCGTCATCGACCCCGGGTTCGAGCCGGAACTGATCGAGCAGGCGCTGGCCGACCGCGGCCTGAAACTGGTGGCGATCGTGCTCACGCACGGGCACTGTGACCACATCGCCGGGAACGCGGCGCTCAAGCGGGCGCACCCCGAGGCGCCCATCAGCATCGGCGCGGGAGACGCCCCGATGCTCACCGACGCGAGCGTAAACATGGGCGCGCTGTTCGGGTTCGACGTGACCAGCCCGCCCGCGGACCGGCTCGTTGCCGAGGGGGAAGTACTTCAGGCCGCCGGGATCGACCTCGAGGTGTTTGACGTGCCGGGTCACTCGCCCGGACATGTCGTGTACCTGATACGCGATACGCAGCCGTTCACGGTGCTGGGCGGCGACGTGCTGTTCCGCGGGAGCGTGGGCCGCACGGACTTCCCCGGTGGCAACTTCGAGCAACTGAAGGCCGGCATTCGCCGCGTGCTGTGGCCGCTGCCGGACGACACCGTGGTGTACCCCGGGCACGGCCCGGTCACCACCACCGGCCGCGAGAAGCGCTCGAACCCGTACGTCGCGGGCTGAAGCCCACCCGCCGGCCCCCCGTCTGAGGGGAGGTGTGCCGGGCAGGTCGTGTCAGAACTCCATCTCGCGCAGCGACCGCGCGCCGGCCCGCAGCGGCAGCACAATCGCCAGCGCGCCGACGGTCAGGCCCACCGGGATGCCCGCGTACATCCACGGGCCGATGCGCGCCGCGACCCCGCCCGCGCGCTGCGCCAGGTGCGTCGCGTGGAACGGGGCCACCAGCGTGCTGATCACGACGACGAGGAACGCCAGGCCGACTACCATGTTCACCGTGCCGCCGAACCCGACCACGATCTTCGACGGGTCCGTTTCGCGGAACGTCGGCAGGTAGGCGCCCAGCCCCACGTTCAGCGCGCTCAGCCCCAGCGCGATGATCGCCACGGCGACCGCGTGCAGCAGCAGCCCCTCGGGCGGCAGGGTGAGCAGCAGGTCGCTCACCAGAATCAGCGTTTCGGCCACGATCAGCGACCCGGTCGCGGCGAACACGAACTTGCCCCACAGGATCTGGTCGCGGCTCACCGGCGTGAGGCCCAGAATCCAGAACTTCCGCCCCTCCAACGAGATCAGCGGGAAGATGAACCGGCTCAGACCCGCGCACAGCAGGACCGCGGTGCCGCACAGGTTCATCAGGCTGATCGCGTACTTGTCAAGCATCCCCAGGTCGGCCGAGTAGTACTGCCGAAAGTTGCTCGCGCCCAGGAGCAACAGCACGGCGAAGATGACCAGCACCGCCCACTGCGTCGGGTCGCGCCGGAACGTGCGGAAGTCCTTCACCACCAGCACGCGCGTGCGCTTGTCGAGGTAGAAGACGAGCGCCTCCATCACGCGGTCCAGCACGCTCGGCTTGTAAATCTTCTTCCCGCGGCCGAGCGCCGAGATGCGGTCGTACGCGGTGCGGTACACGCGCCGCGCCGCCAGGGCCGCGAGCAGGTAGAACAGGAGGCCGTTGCTCCACACCTGCGCGAGCGGGACCAGGGCGGCCTCGAAGTCACCCCGTGCCGCCGCCATGACCCCGCGGGTCATCCAGTGGCTCGGGGCGAACCCGCTGCGCAGCAAATCGAACTGGCCGATCAGGTCGTCCAGTTCGCGCCCGCTGGTGACCAGCGACTTGCGGAACCCGCGCGCGATCCGGTAGCCCCAGAACAGCAAACCCAGCGCCGCGCCGCCGCCGAGGAGCGTGAGGAACTGCTTGCGGTTTCGCGGCATGTACCGCACCAGCAGCAGGCACCCGGCCGCCGACACCGACCCCGGCAGGATCACGTACCCGAGCAGGAGCAGCGGCAGCAGCGGGTAGAAGTACCACGGCACGCCGGACATGACCCCGTAGCCCACGAAGATCGGCACCCCGAGGACGACGAACCCCCACGAGCTGAACGCGACCGCGGCCTGAAACTTCGTGGCGAAGATCTGGTCGGCGCGGGCCGGCGAGCAGAGCAGGAAGCGCGCCTCCGGGCTGGTGAACAGGCTCGCGTAGAGGATGATGCCGGTCGAGAAGATCAGCATCGTGCCGAGCGTGAAGAACAGCAGGTCGAAGAGCGCTTCGACGATCGCGCCCTTGAACGGGATGCTGTTCACTTTGAGCTGGTTGAACAGGTACAGGCTGACCGCGAGGGTGAACGCGGCCACGATCGCGCTGGTGGCGATCATGGTGAGCAACCGGGCGCGCCCGTTCTCGAGCGCGACCCGCAGCCCGTTGCGGAACAGCCGCGCGCGCAGGCGCCGGAACAGCGCGCCCTGGTTCGTCACGGGGGGATGTTCGAGGCCCATGTTCGGCTCCACCGGTTCCATCACGGGATCGGGTGCGGCATCGGCACGCCTGCCGGCGCGTCGGGGAACGGGCGCCCGCACCGAGCCCTCGCGTGCGCCAGCAGCCGGTCCGCGCCCCGTTCGGCGCGCAGCAGCGGCTCGTCCCCGAACCGCTGATCCGGCCACTACAGCAGGGCTGCCGCGGTCGCGCCGGCCGACTCGGACCGCTCCTCATTCGGTGCCGCGCGCAACTCGGAGTGGGGCGGGCCGGGCACAAATGTCGACCGCCCCCCCCCCGGCGCGCTAACCGGCGCCGGGCACCGGCTCGTCCGTGCCCCGTTCCGTGATTTTCATGAACAGGTCCTCCAGGCTCCCGTCGGCGTTCGCCTGCTTGCGCAGGTCGGTCAAGGTGCCGCACCCGAGGAGCCGGCCGCGGTCGAGGATGCCGATGCGGTCGGCCAGCTCCTGCGCGATGTCGAGGGTGTGCGTGCTGAGGAACACCGTCATGCCCCCGGCCGCGAGCCCGCGCAGCAGCCCCTTCAACTCGCGGATGCTCTTGGGGTCGAGGCCCACGGTCGGCTCGTCGGCGATGAGCAGCTTCGGCTCGTGAACGAGTGCCGCGGCGAACACCGTGCGCTGGCGCATGCCGTGCGAGTACCGCTCGGTCAGGTCGTCCACGAACTCGCCGAGGTGGAACGCCTCGACGACCTCCTCGATCTTCGCCGCGGCGCGCGCCTTGGGCATCGCGTACAGGTCCGCGGTGAACTGGAGGAACTCGCGCCCGGTGAGCTTCTCGTACAGGAACGGCTGGTCCGGGACGTAGCTCACCAGCGCGCGGGCGCGGTCCCCCTGGGTGCGCACGTCGAACCCGCCGATGCGCACGGCTCCCGTAGTGGGGAACAGCAACCCGCACAGCATCTTGATGGTGGTCGTCTTCCCGGCCCCGTTCGGCCCGAGGAACGCGAACAGCTCCCCCGCGGGCACCTGCAGGTTCAGGTCCTGCACCGCGACCTTCGGCCCGTACACCTTCGTGACGTTGTCGATCTGGATCATGGGAGAGCCTGGCTCCGAGGGGGCGCTCGCGGAGCCGCGAGCGCGTTGGGCCTGTCGGGAGCGAACCCGCGAGCGGCAGGGCGGTTCAGTCCTCGCGCTCGAACACCAGCGACTCGCCCCCCTCGAACGCCTCCTGCCGCAGCACCTTCCCGTCCGACGCGCGAACCCACGTGCGGGCGAACGGCTCCTTCCGGCGGTACTCGATCACCCAGCACGGCACCTCGTCCGTTTGCCAGCTCAGGTTTTGGGGCGCTCCGCCGACCCTGGCGACCACCGACTCCTTCTCCTGTTGCTCTTTCAGGCGGAGGCCCCGCTCGGCCAGCTTTTTGTACAGCAGCGCTCCGAGCGCCTCGCCCAGCGGGTTGGACTCGTGAACCACCCACTCCTGGTTCGCGCTGACGTTGCCGAGCCGGTTCACCGGCTGCAGCGGGTTCAGCGGCTGGCCCTTCTTCACCGGCACCGGGTCCAGGTCGCCCGCCGCGCTGAACAGCGGGCTCTTGAGTTCCGCTGCGCCGGTCAGCAGTCCGTCCCGAACCACGCCGCGAACGTCGATGGTGCCTTCCGTGACCTCGGCCCCGCGGTACTTCGCCTTGAGGGCGGCGCGCACGACCTGCTCTTTCAGGTCGCCGCCGCGGGTGGTGCGCACCTCGGACGTGGCGTGCGGGATGACGAGCGTCAGCCCGCTCTGCTCCAGCGCCAGGTCGTTGTACCGGTAGGTGAAGTGGAACTCGTCGGTCGCGTCGTGGTACTTCATCGACGTGCTCAGCCGACCGATCTTCTGCCCGTTGCGCACCAGCGCCCACCGCGCCGGGAGGTTCTGCTTGGCCTCGTCGGCCAGTTCGATGGCGACCGGGGGCGGGCCGGTGGCGAACACC
>JBJSXS010000844.1:0-4017 GCA_046086545.1 Gemmata sp. | reverse complement strand
GCGGCGGTCAACTCCTTCAGCACGAGGCCGAACGCGACGTCGAACCGGCTCACGGACGTGTAGTACTGCGCGACCTCCTCCCGCACCCGCGGGAGGTCTTCGAGGAACGCCGGCACCGCCACCTGGTCCGGCTTGTAGACTTTCGCCCCCGCGAGTTCGTCGGTCCCCGCCTTCGCGGGCACGAACGGCCGGTGCGGGTCGCAGATGTTGGCGTTGATGAAGAACGGCTTCTTGTCCCTGGCGGCCGCGGCGAGCATCTCGCGGAACTTCTCGGCGAACTTCGTCGGCTGCTTGCCGAGCGCCTGTTCGCCCACCGCGTGCCACGGGAACTTGTCGGCGGGCGCCATGTGCACCGCCTTGGCGATGACCGCCGTGTAGTACCCGGCGTCCCGGAGGACCTCGACGAGGGTCGGCACGTCCCGCTTGATCGGGTTGAACCCGAGCGCGCCGTTGCGGTGCGGGACGCGCCCGGTCAGGAGGGCCGACCGGCACGGCTGGCAGATCGGCACCGTGACGTGACTGTTGACGAACCGGTGCGCGCTCTTGGCGAACGCGTCCAGGTTCGGCGTCGCACCGAGCTTGTTACCGTTCCAGCCGGCGGAATCCGCGTTCATGTCGTCCGCGGTGACGACGAGCAGGTTCAGCGACTTGTCGGCGGCGGGGAGCGGGCTGCCCCAGAGCAACAGTAGCACGCACACGAAAGCGGTGCGGAGAGACATGCCGCGTACCTCGGCCGAACACGGGGCGACGGATCGAACGGCGAACCGGCACACTACGTCTGGGGCTTCTTCTTGCACAGGCCCGTCATCGCGTGCCCCATCGCGTCGCCGATCAGGTGGTAGGTCTCGGCGTTCGAGTTCCGGTGGTAGCACTGCTTGGTCGGCGACACTGTGTCGGCGCGCCAGAAGCCCCGCGTCTTGACCAACGCGACTTTCCCTTTCAACTCCTAGTGCTCCGCGTCGGCTGTCTACGCCTTAATCAGAGTGAACGCACTGGGAGATTCCGTCCGGCCCGGTCACGCCGGTATCGGCGATAACGAACGGCAGATCCTTCACGCCGAGGTCCTTGCGCACGTCGCGGATGAAGTGCGCCATGTAGTTCTCGTGCTCGTCTACGAATGCCTGGTTGACGCTGTTGTTCCACCCCGGATGCCAGCGAACCCGGACAGTTCGTAGCCGCGGTCGCCAAACCCCGGTAACCCCTTTTTGAGGTCTTTCAGCACGGCCTTTTTGCGAGTGATCGCTCCTGGGTGTTATACGGCCCGGCCTCGCCGCTGGCGCTGGGCGGGCGGAAGTCTTTGGCCAAGCTCCTGCCCACCCACGCGAGTTTGACGCGCAGGACCGGTTCTTCGTACGCGTCGGCCACGACGCGGCCGAACCCGAGTTCCGGCCCGATGCGGTCCGGTTGAATGCCGAACCCGGCGGTGAGCTTGCCTTTTCGCTCCAAGTAGTGAAAGAACACGTCGTCGCGGCCGGCCCACTAGCCGTCTTTGTCCACGAGGTGCTTGAACTTGTCGGCGGTCGCGGGCTGTTTAGTGACAGTTATGCATTTTGGAGCCCGAACCAGGGCAACAGGGGTGTACCGCCCGGCTTCGGTAATGGGCGCCCTCACTGCGCGCGCAGGTACAGCGCGACCTTCGCCGCGGTCAGGTCGGCTTGCTCCACGCAGTCGGCCATCGCCACCCCGCGGTACGCGTTGCCCGTAAGGAACAGCCCGGGGTGCTTCGCCGCGAGCGCATCGATGCGGGCCACGCGGTCGAGGTGGCCGATCACGTACTGCGGGATCGCGTTGGGCCAGCGCACGACGCGCCGGAACACCGGCTCGCCGGTCACGCCCAGCGCGAGCTTCATCTCCTCGTGAACCGCCCGCGCGAGGCGGTCGTCGTCCCAATCGACCTGTTCGGCGCGGTGGACCCCGCCGCAGAGCGCGCGCCACAGCACGAACCCCGGCGGCGCGCGGTCCGGGAAGATGCTCGAACACCACTGCACGCCCAGCACGTCGCGCCGGGTGTTCTGCGGAGCGATGTAGCCGAACCCGTCGAGCGAACCGGGGCAGTGCTCGCGCCGGTAGCCCAGGGCCACCACCGCGATGCGGTTGTACGGGATCGCGGCTGCTTCTTCCGCCAACTTCGGGTTCAGTTCGGTCAGGATCGCGGCCTGCTCGTAGGCCGGGCACGACAGCACGACCGCGTCCGCGAACCACGCGCGCCCGCTGCGCCCGTACACCTCCCAGGGCGCCACGCCCGCGGCCTGCGACACGGATTCCACGGTGCTGTCGAGCTTGATCGCGCTGCCGAGTTGCTCACCAAGCGCGCCGACCAGCACGCCCAAGCCCTCGCGGAACGACCACATCCGCATCGGGCCGGGCGCCGGTTCGCCGCGCTCGATCGCTTCGGCCTTGCGCTTTTTCGCGGCCCGCATGAACCCGCGCACGACGCTGCCGGCCTCCCGTTCCATCACCGGCAGCCGCGGGAACGCCGCGGCCACGCTCAGCATCGCCGGGTCGCCGCCGTGAATGCCGGTCACCAGCGCGTCGGCAAATATGTCCGCGGCCTCCCTCCCCGCGCGCCGCGTCGCGAACTCCTGAATGGACTCCTCGGCCGCCGGCGCAGCGGCCCTGCGCCACGGTTCGGTGATCAGTTGCCACTTGCCGCGGAGCGAGAGCAGGGGGGTGGTGAGCAATCCGAGCGGGCCGCCCGGGAGCTTGCGCATCTTGCCGCCGACGAACACGTAGCGGTTCTTGCGGCTCCCGTCGCTGGCCGCGATGAGTCGATCGGACAGCCCCAGGTCGTGTACCAAGTTCGGGACCGCGGGCGTGCGGTCGAGGAACCCGTTCGGACCGCACTCGACCGTGAACCCGCGGTGCTGCTCGGTGACGATGTTGCCCCCCGGGCGGTCGCGCGGTTCCAGCACCGTGACGGCCGCCCCGGGGGCGTACTGCTTCAGTCGGAAGGCGACCGTTAAGCCCGTCAAGCCTCCCCCGACGACGACGACGTGCGGCATCAGCGGGCCAACCCCACAACGAGAGCCTTGCCGTCCTTCACCCGGACGAGGACCGGAATCATCTTGCCGTCGGCCGTGATGAACGCCACGAACCCGTCCTTCCCCAGCACGTCTTCTACTGTCTTCCGGTTGGCCTCGTCCTTGATCTTCTCGCGCAGGTCCGCGAACGGCGTGAGCGTGTCCACGGCGGTCGGCACCTTGTCCACGTTCTTGACCTCGTCGAACCGGCCCTTGAGCCACGATTTGAGCGCGGTCTCGTCCTGCAGCACCGCCGGTTTGTCTCCGTCGCGGTACAGGAAGGGTGCGGTACACACCTTCAGGGCGGCGTCCAAGTCCTTTGCCTTCAATGCTTTCAGAAAAACGACGGCCGCCGCGCGGGCCTTATCCTCGTTTGTGTCGGCGGCAGACGCCGGTACGGCGAGTGCGACGACCAGAGTAACGGCAAGGGTGCGCATGGCGGAACCTCAGGGTAGGGGCTGGCAGGTTACTTTACGGACCCGGGCCAAACAACGGCGAACAGGCCCGACACGAAGGCCGTTTGCGTTCTAGATTCAATTTGGAGTCGGCAGGTACGATTTGGGATCGCGTCCATGCAACTGTTCTGCCCCGGCTGTCGCGCTGCGTTCGCCGGCTCGCAGCGGTGCCCGCAGTGCGGGGGCTTGCTGCACCTGCCTCATGAAGCGACTGGGGACGAGCTCTCGCGCCCGTCACTGCCGACCAACCCGCCGACGCAGCCCTCGCCGCCGGCCGCGCGTGTTGCGGTCGGGGTGGTGTTCGCACTGGGACTGTACATCGGGCTGCGGAAACTCGCCATCGGGATCGTCCTCGCGGCGCGCACGGACCCGGACGCGTGGTGGCTCTCGTTCGAAGGGCTTACGGCGGTATACCTACTCCAGGGCGTGACGGTCATCTTCGGCTCCGTCCTGGCCGCGGCAGGGCGGTCTGGCGGCTTCGGGTTTGGCGCGGCGGTAGGGGCGGTCTGCGGCGCCCTGTTCCTCGGCGCCGAGATCGCGGC
>JBJSXS010000843.1:0-2897 GCA_046086545.1 Gemmata sp. | reverse complement strand
CACGAGAAGCTCACCTACCGCTTCGGCGGGCGGGACTACCGGCTGACCGACGTCCGCGGCGAGGTCGTCAAGGAGATCCTGGCGTAACGGCGCCACCCGGGTGGCGGGAAGACGGCACCGGGGGACACGAACGGGGCGGCCCGACGGGCGAACAGGGCAGGGCGTTCGAACACGTGCCGAAACTCAACGAGTGCTTGCTCAGGAGTCGAATTGTGAACGGCCATTCTTCCCACGCGCCCGGCCGGGGGCCGAAGCGGAACCTGCTGGTCGTTCTCGGGTGCGCCGCCCTCTGTTGTGCCGGGTCGGCTCTTTCCGCACCGGACCAGCTGCCGGCACTGGAGAGCCCTCGCGGATTCCATGGGTTTGCGAAAACGCACTGCCTGGGGTGCCACAACTCCAAGAGCCCGGAGGGCGGGTTCGACCTCGAGGACGCGCTGAAAGGAAAGGACGTATCGGCCAACCCGGCCGCCTGGCACGCGGCGCTTGAACGGCTCGTATCGCGTGACATGCCACCGAAGACGACGAAGGTTCGGCCGTCCGAAGAGGAGTACCGCGCGGCGGAGGACTGGGCCCGCGGCCAGCTCAAGGTTCATGAGGCGGTCGCGGCGGCAAAGCGGCCGCGCCCGGTGCGGCGCCTCAACCGCGACGAGTACAACCGGACCGTTCAGCAGGTCTTCGGGCTGCCCGGGTTCACCCCGGCGGACGACTTCCCGCCCGACGACGCCACCGACGGGTTCACCAACGTCGGTGAAGGGCTGAACCTGTCGGCGGTGCTGGTCGAGCAGTACATGGCGGCCGGCGAACGGGTCGCCCGGCTGGCGCTCGGCGACGGGCCGAAGCCGGAGAGCAAAACGTACACGTTCTCGCTGGGCAGCAAGGACTACGCCGCAACTTTCCGCGGGCACGACCCGGGCGGGGCGGTGTGGAACGGGAAGTGGGTGGGGGCCCACCTGTGGGTCACGTTCGGCGGCGCGCCCGGCATTTACAAGGTCCGCCTGACAGCGGCGGCGAAGAACTTCGAGTCGCGACCCGGGTACGTACCGAACTTTCAGTACTCGGTCGATTGGCGGGCGGTGTTCCAGGCCGACGCCCCCGTTCGGGAGGGCCGGCTCACCCAGGAGTTCACCTTCGCCCACTACCAGGCGCGCGGGCTGAAGTTCGACTTCCGCTGGGTGAACGGGTTCCCGTCGAACGCCAACCTGCGCCCCGCCGAGTACCGGCGGCCCGAGTGGACCGATCAGGACGCCTTCAAGAAGGGGAGCGTCTCGCGGGCCTACTCGAAAGACGCCACCGAGCCGCCGTTCCCGTACTTCGAGGACGCGAAGCTGGAAGTGGTCGGCCCCGTCTACCCCGAGGGCTGGCCGATGTCCCGGTTCCAGCGGGAGGTGGCCGACGCGCTCGCCCGCAAGGACGCCGGGGCGGTGGCGGAGTGGCTGCTGCCGAAACTGTTCCGCCGGCCCGCCACGGCCGACGAGGTGAAAGACTTCGTGGAGTTCGTCGCCCGGTCGGAAGACGCCCTCGCCGGGGCGAAGCCCCAGCCCCTCCCGGCCGCCCAGCGCTTCCCCGAAGCGGTGCGGGTGGCCGTGCGGCGGGCGCTCGTGTCGCCGCACTTCCTCTTCCTGCTCGAACCGGGACCCGTCGGCCGCGCACTGACCGACGCGGAACTGGCCGCGCGGCTGTCGTACTTCCTGTGGTCGGCCCCGCCGGACGACGAGCTGACGAAACTCGCCGCCGGGGGGAAGCTCCGCCCGGCCCTGGCGCAACAGGCGCAGCGGATGCTAGCCGACCCGCGGGCCGGGGCGTTCGTCGAGCGGTTCACGACCGAGTGGCTCGGGCTGGAGCGCCTCGCCACCGTCATGCCGGAGCCGGAGTTGTACCGGCGGTTCGACGCGCAGAACCTGCTCCGGCAGGACATGGCCAAGGAGCCGAAGGCGCTGATGGCGTACCTGCTCAGGGAGAACGGCTCGCTGTACGATCTGCTCGACGCCGACTACACGATGGTGAACGACCGGCTCGCGGATCACTACCACCTGCCGAGCCTGTGGGCGCGGTTCCCGCTGGAGCGCGACGGCTTCGCGCCCGTTTCCGGCGGCGAGTTCCGCAGGGTGAAGCTCCCCGACGACCGCCGGGGCGGCCTCGTCACCTCCGCGGCGGTTCTGGCGCTGACCAGTGAGAGCACCCGCACCTCGCCGGTGAAGCGGGGCGTGTGGGTGCTGGAGAAGTTGTTCAACCGCACGCCGCCCCCGCCGCCGCCGAACGTCAACGGCGCCCTGCCCGACACCACCGGCGGGGCCACGGCGGCGGAGAAACTGAAGTTGCACCGCAACGCCCCCAACTGCGCCGGCTGCCACGCGCGCATCGACCCGTTCGGGCTGGCCCTGGAGAACTACGACGTCATCGGCGAGTGGCGCGACCGGGAGCCGCCGCACGTCGACCCGGCCGACCCGGCCAACAACCTGGCGGCGGTCCGCGAGAAGCTCAAGCTCAAGAAGTACGACCCGCTGCCGACGCACCCGATCGACGTCACGTTCCGCGTGGGCGACTTCGAGGGCAAGGGGCCGGCCGGGCTGAAACGGTACCTCGTCGCCAACAAGGAGAGGTTCGCCCGCGGGTTCAGCGAAAAGCTGCTGACCTACGCGTTGGGCCGCCGGCACCTGATCTCCGACGAGCCGGAGCTCGCCCGCGTCCGCGCGGCGGCACTGAAGGCCCGGTTCCGGTTCCAGACCCTGATTCTGGCGTTCGTCGAAAGTCCTCTGTTCCAGACGCGATAACGCACGAGGCCCGACCGTGACCAAACGCATCAGCCGCCGGCACGCCCTTCGGGGCGTTGGGGCGCTCGTCTCACTGCCCTCGCTCGAAGCGATGCTGCCCGCGGGCGGCCGGGCCGCCGAGGCGGA
>JBJSXS010000842.1:0-15918 GCA_046086545.1 Gemmata sp. | reverse complement strand
GTCGCGGTGGCCACCGCGACCGTCGCCGCGGTGTACGCGCTGGTCGCGCCGGCGCCGGAACCGGGGGACCCGCCATGATCCGAGCCGCGGTCTTCGACGGCCCTGGCACCCCCTTTCGCGTGGAGCCACAGCCCCGGCCGGCGCTCGCCCCGGGCGAGGCGCTGGTGCGCGTCCGGATGTGTACCGTGTGCGGGAGCGACCTGCACACGTTCACCGGGAAGCGGCGCGAGAAGACGCCGTGCGTGCTCGGGCACGAGCCGGTTGGCGCGATCGAGGAGGTGAGCGGCGAACTACGTGCGGTGAGCGGCGACCCGGTGCGCGTGGGCGACCGCGTGGTGTGGGCGGTCGCGGTGTCGTGCGGCGCGTGCTTCTTTTGCTCGCACGGGCTACCCCAGAAGTGCGAAACGCTGCGCAAGTACGGGCACGAGCAGATTGCCCCGCGGTGCGGCCCGGTGGGCGGGCTGGCTACGCACTGCCACCTTCTTCGCGGGACGGCGGTCGTGAAGGTTCCCGCGGAACTTCCGGACGAGGTGGCGGCCCCGGCGGGGTGCGCCACCGCGACCGTGGCCGCGGTGCTGCGCGCCGGCTTCGGAGGACGTACCCCCCCGACACCGCGCCCCGAGGGGAAGGGGGCCGGGGGGGTAGGTGTCGTCTTCGGGGCGGGGATGCTCGGCCTCACCGCGAGCGCGTGGCTCGACGCGCTGGGCTGGACGCCCATCGCGTGTGATGTGAGCGAGGAGCGGCTGTCGCAAGCGGCGCAGTTCGGCGCGCGGCACCTGGCGAAGCCCGACGCCCTCTCTGAACTGGTAACGGCGGCGACGGGCGGGCGCGGCGCGGACATCGCGCTGGAACTGAGCGGCGCCCCGTCGGCGGCCCGTGCGGCGCTCGACGTTCTGCGCACCGGGGGAACGGCGGTGTGGGCCGGCGCGGTGTTCCCTACGGACCCGGTCGCAGTCCCGCCCGAGGCGGTCGTGCGGAAGTGCCTGACCCTGACGGGCGTTCACAACTACGCGCCCCACGACCTCGCGCGCGCCGTGCAGTTCCTCGCGCAACACCACACGCGATACCCGTTCGCGCAACTGGTGTCGCGGCGGTTCGCGCTGGGCGACGTGAACGCGGCGTTCGCGTTCGCAGAAGCCGGGCGCCCGGTGCGCGTCGCGGTCGATTGCGGGTAAGCCGGGCGCGCGTCCGGCCCTCGAGCGCTGCTCGCCCCTGCTTGTACCGCGGCGGCACCGCGCGGTCAGGCTGATCGAGACGTTCGCGGTCGGCGGGCCGAACGTCCCGGAGAGGGCAGCGGAGGCGCTGCGGGAACGGTTCGGCGAGAGGGCCCGGCTACTGGCGGCGTGAGATCAGGCCGCAATGCGGTGCGGGCCGATCACCGTCGCGCTCGGCGCATGCGTCAGGCTCTTCAGCTCGCGCCGCGCCTGCATGAGGACGAGGCTCACCGACGACTCCGGCCCGAGTTTGTCGATCATCAGTGACAGGTACTCGACGGCCCACCGGGCCTCGGAGATGTCAACGGTCGTGGCCTCGGGGATCAGCACGGACGGGTTGGAAATAATCATGCCTGGAACCTCCTTGTTCATCGGCACACCGAAGAACCCGGATTATGAACGCTGGGCGGAATGCGAATCAAGCCCAAGTTCCGAAACCGAATCCTGATCGACCCAAAAAGACTCTCACGAATCATTCATCTTTGCCTTGACGGTTTTGCCCGGCCCCTGCTAAAAATCAGGAGCATTTCACTGCCGTTTTGAATCGCTAGTTCGTGTGTTTATTCGGGCGCGAGTCGCCACGCGCCCGGTTGCATAGCTCGTGTTGGCGAGTCTTAACGAAGGGCTTTCAGGATGCTCACGCGTCGTGCCGGCTCGCGCGGTCGCAACCGCGTCGGGTTCACGCTGATTGAGTTGCTGGTGGTGATCGCCATTATTGCGATCCTGATCGGGCTGTTGCTCCCCGCGGTGCAGAAGGTGCGTGAGGCCGCCGCCCGCATGAGGTGCCAGAACAACCTCAAGCAGATCGGGCTCGCGTTCCACAACCACCACGACAACGTCGGCCGGTTGCCCTACGGCGGGAACCATGTTTACCCGGCCGGGACGACCCCCTCCGCAGCCGACCCGAACGCGACCACCCCACAGGCGCGGGAGGCGCCGCTGACCGGCGGTTGGAGCTGGGCGTACCTCATCCTGCCGTACATCGAGCAGGACAACCTGTACCGGACCGCGAGCGGCTCGACCGTGCGCGGCACCGCGGTGAAGACGTACTTCTGCCCGCTGCGCGACCGCCCGATGGGGCAGGTCGTTGGCGGCAACGCCAAGATCGACTACGCGGCCAATTGCGGCACCGCGACCACCGGTACCGACGGCGTGGTGATGCGCTCGGACCTCGGCGCGATCCAACTGCTTCACATCACCGACGGCACCAGCAACACGGTGCTGGTGGGCGAGAAGCGGATGAACACGGCGGCGTTCAACGCCACCAGCGACGACAACGAGTCGTACTGCACGCCGGGCTGGAACGGGGACTTCGAGGTGTACCGCCTGGGCAACAGCGTGCCCGGGCCGGATTTCCAGACGGCCGGCAGCACCAGCCCGACGCAGGTGTTCGGCTCGGCGCACTCCGGCGCATTCGCGATCGTCCTGTGCGACGGCTCGGTGCGGTCCGTCAACTACTCGGTGCCGGCGGCCAACTGGCGGGCCGCGTGCGTCCGCAACGACGGCTCGACGTTGCCGCTCAACTGACGCGGGCCCGCGCGTGCCGGCGTTGCTGCGACTTGCGGCGCGGCCGGTTCTGCGCTGCGACCGGCCGCCCGCCCATCCCGGCGACCGCGGTTGGGCGGTCCTTCGGATCGCCGGCGCGCGAAGGCCGGCGCGCCCCTGACCAGTCCGGGGTACCACCGCTCCGGAAACGGTGGTCGCGCTGGCGGCGCGCGAGCGCCTCACGCGCCTCGAACGCCGGACCTCGGCCATGTCGCCCTGGCGCGCCGCGCTCCGGGCGCGCTGCGGCCGCGGGGTCTGGTTGGCCCGCTGGTGGCACCGCGATGGGGCGCGAGCTACGAGGCGCGGCCGAGGATGTAGCGGCCCGGGTCCACCTCCGTGCGCAGGATGCGCAGCTGCTCCTCGTTCGGCTCGGCGGTCGTACCCGGCGGCTCGCACGCGTCCGGCGCGAACCCGGTCGCGGCCCGCACCTGTTCGAGCGTCTTGCCGGGGTGCAGGCTCTTCACGCGCATCCGCTTCGTGTCGGGCGAGAAGTCGAACACGCACAGGTCGGTGATGACGCGGTGCGGGCCGGTCTTCGCGGGCAGCCCGGCGGCCTCGCGCGCGCCCGGTCCCGTCAGGTAACCGGGCGTGGTGAGGAAATCGAGCTTCTCCACGAACTTCCGCGCGTCGTGCTTCATCACGATCAGCGTGCGCCAGCAGAACGACGCGAGGTCGTTCGCGCCGCCGCTGCCGGGGAGCCGCACCTTCGGCTGGTCGTGCGGTCCGATCACCGTGGAGTTGAGGTTGCCGTAGGGGTCGATTTGCGCGCCCGAGAGGAAAGTGTAGTCCACCATCCCGCGCTGGCAGAACTGCATCACGTCGGCCATCGAGGTCGCGAGAACGGCCCTGTGGAACGTGGTGCTGTCCCCGACGCTGACGGGCATGGTCGGAAGTTGCGGCGCGACGCCGCCGGCTTCGAACATGATCACCAGGTTCGGCGCGTGGGTCCGCTGCGCGAGCATCGCGGCGGCACAGGGGAGCCCGGTGCCGACGGCGATGGTCTTGCCGTCTTCCAGTTCGCGGGCGGCGCAGCAGATCATCAGTTCCATCGCGCTGAACGGCATGGCTCATCCGGTTCGGGTATTGGCGCGGACGGAACCGCGCGCGGCTGTTATTCTTTCCTGATACGCCCGACATCCGCAACGGCCGATTTCCGACCCCGCCCGAGGATACTCCGTGAGCACGGTCCCCGCGACCCCTGCGCCCGTTCCCGCTGAACCGCAACCGGCTCGGGCCGCGCGCAAGCGACGGGTGTTCTGGTTCCTCGCGGCCATTATCGGGGTTCACCTGCTGGTGCCGCTCGCGTTTCTGCCGTACACGTTCGTGTGGTGGGGCGCCCTCTCGCTGCTCATCGGCAACTTCGTCTTCGGCTCGCTCGGCATCAACCTCGGCTACCACCGGATGCTGACGCACGCGGCCGCGAAGTTCCCCAAGCCCCTCGAGCGCCTCTGGGTGCTGTTCGGCGTGTGCAGCATGGAAGGTTCGCCGCTGTGGTGGGTGTGCACGCACCGCATTCACCACCAGCACAGCGACGAGGCGGGCGACCCGCACAGCCCCAAGGAGCACTTCTACTGGGGCCACATGGAATGGATCTACACCGCCGACGACCGGCGGCAGCGGCTCGAAACCTACGCGAAGTACGTCCCGGACCTGATGGGCGACAAGTTCCTGCGCTGGCTCCACAAGGGCGAGCGGTGGCTCCTGGTGTGGGCCGCGCACGTTGTGCTGCTCGCCGGCCTCGGGTTCGGCCTCGGGTTCGCGCTGTTCAGCACCGCCGCCGACGCGGTGCAGTTCGGCGTGCAGTGGTTCATGTGGTCGGTGATCGTGCGCACCGTCTACGTGTGGCACATAACGTGGCTGGTGAACTCCGCCGCGCACCGCTGGGGGTACCGAACTTACCGCACGAACGACCAGAGCACGAACAACTGGTTCGTGGCGCTCCTGACCAACGGCGAAGGGTGGCACAACAACCACCACGCCGCCCCGCGCGCGTGCTCGCAGGGGCACCGCTGGTGGGAGATCGACCTGACGTTCACCTTCGTCCGCGCGCTGCAACTGGTCGGTTTGGCTTGGGACGTGGCGCCCGTGAAGGTGCCCAAGCACGTCGCCGCGGGCAAATCAGAAGGCGAGCGCGAAGCGCCTCGCTCCTGATGGCGTCAGTTGCCGCGCCACCTCAACATCGAGCGCACGCGCGCCCGACCTGCACCGAACCCCTCACCGAGCACCACGGCTCCGCGCCGAGCGTGTCCCTGGCCGGCTGCATCAGCGGCACCTTCGACTGGCCGGCCGATGTCGGCGCGCGGCTCGCCGACCTTCCGGTCGTGCTGCTCAACCCGCGGCGCCGCGACTTCCCGATGGGCGACCCGACCGCCGCGCACGGGCAAATCGAACGGGCGTACCGGCACCTCCGGCGGGCGACCGCGGTGCAGTTCTGGCTCCCGCCTGAACGTTGTGCCCGGTTGCCCTTCACCCCTTTACGAGTTGAGTGGGCGCGCACAAGTTCGCGAACAGGCGCTATTCGTCGGCACGCACCCGGAGTACAAGCGGAAACTCGACGTTGTGGTTCAGTTGCGCCTCGCGCGCCAGAGGTTGAGGCCGTTTTCGATACCCTCCGGCGCTGGCGGGACAGGTTCGCGCCTGGTTCAACGCCGCGGGAAAGCGGTCCGACTCAAGCGCCCCGCGAGTTGGCATCCCGTGTGCTTCAGAGCTTTTCGGCATGGCAACCTCGGTCGCGCTCTCTGGGCGCGACCGGTGGTTCAGGTAGAGCGAGCCGCCGGGGACGGTCCCCGGCGGCTCGTCTCTTTTTCGTTATGTCCAGCGTTTTGCTAGGTGGACCATGCGATCCGTCGCTTCGCACTGCGGGTCCGTTGGTCTGTCGCACATCACGGAGCGGGTGGTCGAGTGGCGCCCACAATGGCAGTGCGGTGATCACCCATCTCCCGCTCGGACCCGCCTCGACGGAGGCAGGGGCAAAAAATCTGGCACCGGGCAAGCACCCGGGCCTAGACCGGAGGGGGCCATACTGGTGGCGCCCGCCGGTCGAGGCCCGGGTGTACTTTGATTGCTCGACACAATTCACACGGTCGGAGCGGCGGCGAACAGGTCGCCCGGTTCCCCCACAAGCCGCGCGAGGGCCGCACACCAGCCGCAGGTGCACCGACCGCCCAGCGGGTCGGTCGTCACCGTGTAGGTCGGCTAGTTTCGTTCCGTTCACCCCACGTAAATGCCGTCGTAGGTGACCGGGGTGCCGAACGGGTACGCCTCCGGCGCACCGGCGCCGGCGGCCCGCACCTGCTCGAAGGTGAACGCCCGCGCCCGCCCGTTCCCCCGGTTGGGGCTGGCCGTGACCAGTTCGGCGCGGCCGTCCTCGTTGGTGTCGCGCATCGCCAGCCGCGCGCCGCTCGGGTCGGTCTGGGCGAACGCGTAGAAGCTGCCCGCCAGCCCCAGCCCGCTGGCCTGCACCCCGCGGTTGCTCGCCAGGGTCGCCCCCGACCACACCTTCACGTGCGCGGGCCCGCCCCGGTCCGGTGCGACGGCCAGTTCGGCGTACCCGTCGCCGTCCAGGTCGCCCACGGCCGCGTTGAGCCCGGCCCACAGGCCCGCGAACGGGACGAAGTCCGGGGCCAGCCGGGTGGCCGCCCCGTGCCGCAGGTCGGCCCCGGCGTACACGGCCACCCGCCCCTCGGCCTGCCCGCCGGTGGTCACCACCAGGTCCGCGAACCCGTCCCGGTCGATGTCGCCGGCGGCCACCCGGGCGCCGCCCCGGAACGCCGGGTTGTCGAACGCGAAGAAGCTGGACTGCAGTTGCAGCGCCCCGCCGGACACGGCGAACGTCTGGATGTGCGGCCCGGCCCCGGCGTCGGCGGACACGGCCAGCTCGGCCGTGCCGTCCCCGTCGATGTCCGCGGCCGCCAGGAACAGCCCGCCCATGAACCCCGGGAAGACGGCCGTCTGGTTCACCAGCAGGCCGCCGTCGGCGCCGCTCGTCACCTGGACCACGGCCTGGGGGCCGGCGCCGGTGGTGAACGCCCAGTCTTGCACCCCGTCGCCGTTGAAGTCCCCGCCGGCCACCCGGACGGCCCCGCGGTACCCGGCGAACGGGGTGAGCCGCCGCCCGGTGTCGGCCAGCGCCCCGCCCGACATCACGAACATCGACACCGACCCGTCCGCGTTGCCGGTGAGCGCCAGCGGTTGGCTCGCGCCGAGCGGGACGCGCGTGATCGGCGGCGCCGTCGGCTCGGGCGCGGGCGGACCGGCGGGCGCGGCCGGCGGAGGGGAAGCGGGCGCCGGCGGGGCACTCGCGGCCGTGTTCCAGCCGAGGTCACGGAGCGCGGCGGCGTCGACCGCGGACCAGTTCACCCGCACGCCTCGCGGCAGGATGGGGTCCAGGACCGTCGCCTGCCCGCCGACCGTGACCCCGTCGGCCCAGTGCGCGAGGTCGGGGTAGAGCGGCACCGGGCCGCCGTAGGCCGCGACCGAGTTGCCGCCCACGAAGGTTGACCCGCGCACCGCGCTGGCCCACTGCGGCGCGGTGCCGATCCCCAGCAGGTGCGCCATCTCGTGCATGGCGGCGGTGTAGAAGTCGGCCTTGTCGCCCGTCAGGCCCGCGGTGTTCTGGCCGAACCACCAGTTCATGGTGCTGTCGAACGACAGGCTCCCGCCCCACGGGGCGTACCCGGTGTGGCCGCGGGTGAGCAGCGCGTCGGCCCACGCCTGCGAGCCGGTGATGCGGTACCCGCCCGGTCCGCCCTCGCCGGCCTCTGGACCGGCCGAGGGCCGCGCGCCGACGTACACCCTGATCGCGTTTGCGCCCACCGCGAGGTTCGCGATGCTGATCTCACCGGAACCGCTCGGGTTGTAGAAGGTCGCGGTCCACGCGTCGGCGCCCGACGGGGTGATGGCGGCCAGGTTCGCGGTCAGCGAACTGCCCAACTCGCTCGCCACCCGATCGAGCACCGCGCGTGCGTCCGGGCGCGCGGCGAAGTACCCGCTGTCATAGGCGTAATCGAGTTGGATCAGTATCGCCGGAACTTCGCGTGCCTCCAGCGCTTCGAGCCACAGCGCCGGCTTGCGGGGGCGGGCCGGTCCGCGAACGAACATGCGGTGGAAAGGTGTACGGGTTGGCATGAGGGTTTCGATTGCAGCGGACGTAAGCCCGGTGATCCTGCCGGTTCTCAAGCCTATGTAAATTTTACGCGCTGTGTGGTTCAGTGAAGTGGAATTGGTTGTGCCGCTTGCTTCCATGCTTCGGGTTGTAGCGGTCGGATGGAAGCGGCAATGTCGGTGGGTTGTGCGGGCTGAGGGGTCGGGCGGAAGCGGGGCGAAAAGTGCGGGCGGGTTGCCGCTGGTGCGGCACGGGCGCCCCCGTATACCACCCGGATGAGCAACCCCGCGACCGTGTTCGAGTTGGAAAGCGCGACCGTCCCGCGCGGCGGCGAGGCGGTGCTGCGCGACCTGAGTTGGAACGTGCGCGAGGGCGAGGCGTGGGCCGTCGTCGGGCCTACCGGTTGCGGGAAGACGACGCTCGCCGAAACGCTGCTCGGTCGGCACCTGCTTGTGGGCGGCACGCTCCGCTGGCCGTTGTTCGACCGACTGCGCGACGCCGGACGGCAGGTCGATTACGTGTCACAGGCCGTCGCGCACGTCACGTTCCGCGAGGACTCGCGCCTGTTTTCCTACGCGGGTCGCTACTACCAGCAGCGGTTCGAGTTCGCCGACAGCGAGGAGCCGCTGTCGCTCGCCCGGTTCCTGCGGACGGGCACCGCTGCGAGCGAAGCCGAGTTCGCGGTGCTGTGCTCGCGGTTCGGTATCGCGGAACTGCTGGCGCAGCCGTTCATGACGCTCTCGAACGGCCAGACGCGCCGCGCGCGGCTCGCGCGGGCCATGCTCGCGGCCCCCGAACTGCTGGTCCTCGATGACCCGTTCATCGGCCTCGACGCGGCCGCCCGCGCCGACCTCGGGGAACTGCTCCGCGAGCTGATCGCGGGCGGCAAGCGGCTGGTGCTGATCTGCCGCGACGACGCGGTGCCCGCGTGGGTGACGCACACACTTCGTCTCGCGGGCCGAGCCCGCCCGCCCGCCCCCCTCCATGGGGTGAAGGCGGAGAAAGAACCCCCGCGTGCCGCCGGCGCTCCCTCAGTTTCTCTGCCCGACGCCCCCTTCTCTACGGGGGCGGGGTCAGGCGGGGCCGGCGGGGCCGGCCGGCCCGTCATCGAACTGCGCGACGTGACCGTGCGGCACGCGGGGCACACCATTCTCGACCGCGTGTCGTGGACCGTGCGCGCCGGGGAGCGGTGGGCGCTGCTCGGCCCGAACGGCAGCGGCAAGACCACGCTGCTGAGCCTGCTGTGCGGCGATCACCCGCAGGCGTACTCGAACGACATCCGCCTGTTCGGGCGGCGCCGCGGTACCGGGGAAACCGTCTGGGACGTGAAGCGGAGCGTCGGGCTGCTGTCGCCGGAGTTCCACCTGTACTTCACCGAGCCGCTGACCGCGGCCCGCGCCGCCGCGACCGGGTTCTTCGACGGGGTGGCCGACCAGCCCACCACGCCCGAGCAGGAGGCGCGGGTGCGGGAGCTGTTCGCGGCGCTCGGGATCGCGCGCCTGGCGGGCCGCGCGTTCAGAGCCCTTTCGACAGGCGAACAGCGCCTCGTGCTGCTCGCTCGCGCGCTAGTGAAGCGTCCGCCGTTGGTGATTCTGGACGAGCCGTTTCAAGGTCTCGACGCGGACGCGACGGCGCGCTGCCGCGCCTGGCTCGACACCGAGTTGAGCGCCGATCAGACGCTGCTGTTTGTTACGCACGAACTGAGCGAACTGCCGCACAGCGCGACGCAGACGTTGCGGTTGCAGAAGGGCCGAGTGGCCGGCTGACGAGCCGCGACCGCGTGGGCCGTCTCTCACGCGTGCGGCTCGTCACGAGCGGCGCACGTACCGCGACGCGCGCGTGCCGAGCCACAGCATCCCCCACGCGACGCCGATGCCGGCGAGGCCGGTGCCGATCCCGCTGCCGCACGAGCGGAACGGTCCGGCACGCTTCGCATCGCCGGTCGAGGGGCGCGGCGTCACCGGCGGGGGCGGTTGCTGTTCCGCGGGGAGCACGTTCACGCCCGGGTCGTTGGGCACCGGCGCGGGTTCGGGCGGCGGTCGGAGCGGGCGCTGGGGGCGCGGGTGTGGGCCGGGGAGGTCTGCGCGGGCCGGGGGCGCTTTCGCCACCACCAGCGCCGCGGCGAGTAACCCGAAGCACAGCAGACGCGTCATCATCGCCTCGTAGCGGGGACCGGGGCACTCGTCCCGACGTTTACCGGAACGCCGGCGCGGCGACAAGCGGACTCCGTTCAGCGCGCCAGGCGGTCGTTATTGTCCTCTACGCGGTCGCGTCGGCGCCGGTCCTCATACTCCTTGTCGTCGTAGTTCGCCGGAGGCCCCGGTATAAACGCGCCCGCGACTGCGAGCGGCTGTCGCCGGTACACGGGCGGCGAGTCAGCCGATCGCGGTGACCGTACGATACAGCCGCTCGTAGGCTTCGGCGCTCCGGTCCCAGCTCCAATCTTGCGCCATCGCGGTCTCGATCACCTGCCGGAAGTCGGCCGGGCGCTCGCGGTACAGGGCCAGCGCCCACTTAACCGTGTCGTACAGCGCGCTGGGGGTGTGGTCGTTGAAGCTGAACCCGGTGGCGCGCTTGTCCGCGAGGTTCTCCTCGGTCGCGTTCACCACCGTGTCCGCGAGGCCGCCGGTCGCCCGCACCACCGGCGGGGTGCCGTACTTGAGGCTGTACATCTGGTTCAGCCCGCACGGCTCGTACCGGCTCGGCATCAGGAACAGGTCGCTGCCGGCCTCGATCACGTGGGCCAGCGTCTCGTTGAACCCGAGGAAGATGCCGACCCGATCCGGGTGCCGGTCCCGCAGGGCCTGGAGCTGGTCGTGGAAGTGACGGTCGCCGTCGCCCAGCACCACGATCTGGCACCCGAGGTCCAGGAACCCGCGGGCCGCGCTCAGGATGATGTCGATGCCCTTCTGGGCCACCAGCCGCGCGACGACGCCTAACACCGGCGCGTCCGGGCTCTCGGGCAGGTGGAACCGGCGCTGAAGGTCGGCCTTGCAGAGCGGCTTTTTGTCGAACACGGTTTCGGGCGTGTACGCGGCCGCGATGCGGGCGTCGCGGGCCGGGTTCCAGTGCTCGTAGTCGCACCCGTTGACGATGCCGGTCAGCTTCCAGTGCAGGTTGCTGAGCAGCCCTTCGAGGCCCTCGCCGTACTCGCGCGACTGGATCTCGCGCGCGTAGGTCGGGCTGACGGTGGTCACCGCGTCCGCGAACACCACCCCGGCCTTCAGGAAGTTGAGGCCGTAGTGCTCGAGCTGCCCGGGGTTGTACAGGTGCGGCGGCAGCCCGGCGTAGTTCATCAGCTCGCGCGGGAACGTGCCCTGGTACGCGATGTTGTGGATGGTGAACACCGACCGGATGCGCTGGTACCCCGGGTGGTTGCGGTGCGTTTCGGAGAGGTACGCGGGGACCAGGCCCGTTTGCCAGTCGTTGACGTGCAGCACGTCCGGCGGGAACCCGACGTGCGGGACCAGCTCCAGCACCGCGCGGCAGAAGAACACGAACCGCTCGCCGTTGTCGCCGTAGTCGCGCTTCTCCCCGCCGACCTGCTCCTGGTACAGGCCGCGGCTGTGGCGCGGGTCGTCGCGCTCGAAGTACGGGGCGTGTTCGATCAGGAACACCGGGACCGCGGTGTTCGGCAGGTGCGAGCGGAACACTCGGCACGCCAGCACGCGGTCGCCCATCGGGACCGGCAGCACGATGCCGGTGCGCTCGAGCGGCACCCCGGACTGCCGGACCGTGTTGTACAGCGGCATCACGACGGACACGCGGTTGCCGCGCCGGGCCAGCGCCGCGGGCAGCGCGCCGGCGACGTCCGCCAGCCCCCCGGTCTTGGCGAACCCGACCACCTCGCTCGCCGCCACCAGCACCCGCAATCCGGCCACGGTCACCCCCAGTGTTCGGCGGTCCGTTTTCGGCGGCCCGTTGCTCCCTCGCCCGGCGCTCGCACGCCCGGAGGTGGCGTGCGGTTGCCGAACCCGGACCACTGAAAGCCGACCCCTATTTCTTCTCTTCGACGATCTTCTTCGTCACGCTGAGGCTGCGCACGATGCGCGTGACCTCGGTCCGCACGTCGGCGTCTTCGGCGGGCAGCCGCGCGGCGACCGTCACCCCGCCGTCGGTCTGCTTCAGCACGGCGTACTCGAGCCGCACCTTTTCCTTGCCGACGCTCGCGTCGAGCGAGAAGCGGTCCAGTTGCACCGGCTCGGCGCGGACGCGCACCGGCTTCTCGCTCGCGGTGATCTCCGCCTTCTCCTTTTGCAGGAACCCCGACACTTCCTTCAGGTAGTCGTCCGGCGCGGGCACCTTATCCACCGGTTCAACGGTGATCAGGATGCCGGCGCCGCGTGCGTGGTCGAGGGTAACCTGCTTGCCCTGCACCGCGCCCACGCGCCAGCCGCGGGCGTACAGGAGCCGAACCCCGAGGTCCGGGTTGTCGTACAGAAGGAGCGTGTTGTCGGGCGTCGGTTTCAGACCGAGGTCCTTCAGCGACGCGTCGGAGAGGTCGGCCGGCATCTTCGCCACCGGGGCACGCGTCATCGTGAACTGCCCCTCGATGGTGCCGACCGTTTGGCCCTTGCCGTCGAGCAGGTCGTGGGTGCCCTTGACCGAGAGGTAGGCCAGCAGGTTGCTGTCGAGGTCGAAGTACGCGGTGCCGGCGACCGTCTGCCGGTTCGGTCCGTCCTCGTTCACCCCGCGAACGGTGCCGCTGATCTTCAGCCGCGCCATGCGGCGCTCGCTGACCTTGGCGATCCCGACGAACTCGACCGCCAGCGCCCCCTCGTCCACCTTCTCCATATCGGTCAGTTCGGAGACGGCGGTTGAAGACGCCTTCCAGCTTTCGCCCGGCTTCACCGGCCGGGGCGGGAGCAGCCCGGGGACCAGCGCCGGGCAGAACACGTCGGTGCGGACGACATCGATTTCGCCCCACGTGAGCGGCCCGTCCGGGGAGAACGGGGCTTTTTTGTCGCCCGCCTTGATGATGACCATGCGCCGCACCGACGGCCGGATGCCGGCGTCCTGTTTCCCCTCGCCCACGGTCCGCTCGAAGGAAACGTCGCGGTAAGCGCGAACTGTCTTCAGGAGCTCTGCGTCCTCGGGCTTCAATAGGCGTTCTTCATAGCTGACCTTGCTGGTCCCAGTGACCGGAACGAGTTGTCCGGGTTTGCCCTTTTCGGTTGACGGTAGGGCAAGTTTTCCGGCGAGCTTCACCTGCACATCCACCCTTGTGGTGTGCCCGGGGCTGAACGGCTCGGCCAGGGCGACTGCCTCTTGTGCCGCTGCCCCAGGCACAAGTGCCACCAAAAGGAGGATGGCGGGAACGGCGCGGCAAGGTTGCGTGGCGCAGGTCATAATCGTCCTCGATGGCAGTTCGCGCGCCATTGTAGCGCCGCACCGTGAGTTCCCCGGGGGCAAACTTGAGTCGAAAACTCGTTCCACTCAAGAATCGCGTAAGCTGTGTCAGTTATTTGGGTTGAGCCGAAAGGTTCAGCGACATGGCGCTGGCCCAAGTCGGCGAAAGGGCTTTGCAAGAAAGAGCAGATTGGAAGAAAGGAAAGTGTTCCTCCGGTTCATCAGGAAGTGTTTACTTCGAAGCGGAAGAAAAAACGAAGTGCCAGCCGAGTGAACGTAAATTATTGTCGGTAAACGACTAGCAAATTCATTGCAGGCTGCTTTCGATGCGCCCACGCTGTTTGGCAAGCGACGTGCATTTGGTTGAAATGTCTCCGCGACCTGCTCACGAACACGCCTCGAGATCACGCCGGCAGGATGTCCTGTCCAGAAAAAGAAGGCGGATTGGTGAAAGAGTCCGAACCTCGGGCGGTGGACATGTATCCAATGTGGTGAATACTGCAACACCAACTTTCGTGACTTAGACTACTCTCAAAGGCTTTCAGGTAAGAAAGCGCGTTTGAGAAAAGTATTTCTCGCTGAAGGCAGCGAAGTTCCGAAACCCGCCGCAGGGCGGAGCGAATTAACAGGAAGAGTGCTGACCTCATCTTACCGCCGGGGACTAGTGCTCTGGCGTACAGATGTAAGTGCCAAGTTTGCGGGCCTTTCGCCCGCGGCCGGGAGGAGCCGGTGACCACATTCAAGAGCCAAGCCCTGAGGGAGCTGACCGAGCAACAGACCCGGTTCGCCCCCGCCGCGCGCCGCCAGAGCCAGATCGGTAACGCCCAGAGGTTGCTGGGCGAAATCGATGGCGGCAAGACGTACCCTTACCAGTACGTCTGCTTCCGGCTCACCGAGTTCCGCTCCGAGGCGTACCCCCACCTGTTCATCCCGGGGGACGAACTCAAGCAGGATCTCGCGCAGTTCATCCGGCGGCTCGAGCGCTCGCTGCCGGTGCAACCGGTCGAGCGAACCGTCGAGCCGATGCTCACCCTCGAGGAGGTGAGCAAGAAGTTCAACGTGTCCACGAAGACCATTTCCCGGTGGCGCGTGAAGGGCCTCACCGCGCGCCGCGTGAAGGTGAACGGCCGCAGCCAGCTGGGGTTCCCGGCCGCGGCCGTCGAGAAGTTCGTCTCGGAGCACCAGGTGCTCGTCGAGAAGGGGGCCAAGTTCAGCCACCTGACGGACGGCGAGAAGGAGGACATCCTGCGGCTGGCACGCGAACTGCGGGACCAGGGCGGGACGCTCACCGAGGTGAGCAAGAAGATCGCGTTGCAGCTGCACCGCAGCCCGGAAGCGATCCGGTACACGATCAAGAACTTCGACCGCTGGCACCCGGACGGGGCGCTGTACCCCCACGTGACCGGCCCGCTGAGCGACGCCGCCAAGGCCCAACTGTTCCGGGCCAAGCAGGAACTCGCGCTGGCCAAGCGGAACGCGAAGATGACCGGCGAACCAGTGGAGGATACCGTGAGCACCATCGCCAAGCAGTTCAACCGCACCCGGTCCAGCATGTACCGGGTGGTGAACGAGGTGCGCGCCAAGGAACTGGTTCGCCAGCCGGTCGATTACATCTACAACCCGGACTTCGACGACCCGACCAAGGGGCCCGAGATCCTCGCCGAAATGCCGCACAAGGACGAGTTCGAGGCCAAGCGCGCCGGCAAGACGCCGCCCAAGGACGTGCCGCCGCACATGGCCCACCTGTACGAGTGGCCGCTGCTCACCAAGGAACAGGAGCAGCACATGTTCCGCAAAATGAACTTCCTGAAGCACCAGCTGCACAAGCTCCAGGACGCCATCGACCCGGCGAAGGCCCGCGTGCAAGACCTCATGCGCGTCGACGAACTGAAGCAGGGCGTCCGCGACTGCCGCGACGTGCTCATCAACTGCAACCAGCGGCTGGTGTACGCCCAGGCGAAGCAGAAGCTGGCGCTCGGCGAGAGCATCGACGACCTCGTGAGCGACGGCAACCTGTCGCTCATGCGGGCGGTGGAGAAGTTCGACTACGGCCGCGGGTTCAAGTTCAGCACCTACGCGACGTGGGCGATCATGAAGAACTTCGCGCGGTCCATCCCCGATGCGAAGACGCACAAGCAGCGGTACATGACCGGCCACGACGAGATGTTCGAGGCGAAGGCCGACGTGCGCAGCGACGAGCAGGAGGTGCTGGCGCTCGCGGACCAGGCCCGCGCCCGGGTGAACCGGTTGCTCGAGCACCTCGACGCGCGGACCCGCGAAGTGATCCGGATGCGCACGGGCCTGAACGGCTCTGAGGAGATGACCCTGGAGCAGATCGGCCAGCACTTCGGCATCACGAAGGAGCGGGTGCGGCAGATCAACGTCCGCGGGATGAAGATGCTCCGCGAGTGGGCCGCGAAGGAGAGCGCCGAAGCCACATGACGGAACCGCTCGCGGGTTCGCGAGTTGGAAGTGAGTCAACCGCCGCGGGACACCCCACCAGGGGGGGGCGCGTTTCTTTTTGTGCCACCTCCACTTCCCGTTTCATGCCCTTTTTTTTCTCTGTGAATTGGGGTGCTTGAACACTTGCGACGCTGTCAGCTGCAGGGCGCATGGTTTGGTTTGTGCCGGGTCGTCCGCGGGACCGCAGCCTCTGCCGCTCTTCGGCGGATAGCAATGCTTGGAGCATGAGGGTGCCTTTGATCA
>JBJSXS010000841.1:0-3685 GCA_046086545.1 Gemmata sp. | reverse complement strand
CGGCGGTGAGCCGGTCGGCCTCGTCCCACGGCGGGCCCTGTCGCAGCACCGCCTCGCAGCACCGGGCCAGGAAGAACGGCCCGAACAGCGCCGCGTCCGGCTGGTGCGCGAGTTGGTCGGCGTGGTGCGCGCGGTAGGCGGTCGGCAGCCGGCCGAGGGCCGCGCCGATCACCGCGCGGGCCTGGGTCGGGTCGCGGAACGCGGCCGAGCCGGCGGCCGCGAGGCCGGTCAACTCGTGGGCGAGCCACTTCGGGAGCGTGAGCCACGGGGTCGAATCGCCGTCCTCGATCAGGCGCGCGTACGCGTCCGCAAGGCCCCTCTGGAACCGCGGGTCCGGGCGCCCGTCGGAGAAGTTGAGGTAGCCGAGCACCTTTGCCGGGTCGGCTCTGCGGGACAGTTCGTGGAAGATGCCGTCCATCCGCCGTCCGTTCCTTACTCGTTCGCGCCGGGTAACCGTCCCGGCGCATTGGCCGCGCAGTAACAGCATAAAACAACGCCGCCGGGCGAGAAAGCCCGGTGCGCGCGAAAGCGGCCGCCGCTGCGGTGCCGTGGCGGTGCATTCTAACAAGCGGCGGTAAACTGGCTCCATGCGCCTCTCGCTCCGGTACCGGCTGCTGCTCCCGCTCGCGCTGCTGCTCGCCGGCGACGCGGCCGCCACCGCGTGGGCCGCGGCCGCCGCGGCGCGCGGCGCCGAGCGGCGCCTTGCGGACCAGCAGTGGGCGGTCGCGGCCACCCTCCAGAACAGCACCTTCCCGCTGACCGAGCCGATTCTGGAGCAGGTGAAGGGGCTGTCGGGCGCGGAGCTGCTGTTCGTGCGCCCGGGCGCCGAGCCGCAGTGCACCTTCCCCAAGCCGCACCCGCCGCCCCCCACGGACGTCCCAACCGCGACCCGGCCCGCGGAGGCCGAAGAGCACGCGCTCGGCCCCCCGGTCACGGTCGCGGGCAACGAGTACCGGTGCCTGCGCCTGCACCTGCGCGAGCCGAGCCGGAACGCGGGCGGCGACCTGTACATCTTCTACCCCGAGTCGCTGCGCAGAACCGCGGTGCGGCACGCCGTGCAGCCGCTCCTGAGCCTCGGGGCCGCCGGGCTGCTGGCGGTGGTGCTCGCGCTCGCGTTCGGCTCTCGGCTGGTGAGCCGCGTGCGGGCCCTCGGCGCGCGCACGCGGCTCATCGCCGCCGGTGACTTCCGCCCGGTGCCGCCGCCGGGCGCGAACGACGAGCTCCGCGACCTGGGCGGCGCGGTCAACGAGATGGCCCGCCGGCTGGCCGCGTTCCCAGCGGAGTTTCAGCGCACCGAGCGCCTGCAGGTGCTCGGTCAGTTCTCCGGCGGCCTCGCGCACCAGCTCCGGAATGCGGCCGCCGGCGCGCGGCTCGCGGTCGAACTGTTCCTGACCGAGAACCCGGCCGCCGACCCCGAACCGCTCCGGGTGGCGCTGCGGCAACTCGCACGCATCGAGGCGAACCTGCGCCAGTTCCTCGCGCTCGGCAAGCCGCCGGACGGCGAGCGCAAGCCGTGTGACCTCGGCGAACTGGTCGACCAGGCGGTCAGCCTGCTCCGCCCGCAGTGCCAGCACGCCGGCACGGCGCTGCTCTGGGAGGCGCCGCGCGACCCGGTGGCGGTGACCGGCGACCCCACGCAACTCGCCCACCTGCTGGGCAACGTGATCGGCAACGCGGTCGAGGTCGCCGGCGCCAGGGGCGAGGTGGTTGTCCGGCTCAGCGCGACGCACGGCGGCGCGCGGGTGGACGTGAGCGATACCGGCCCCGGGCCGCCGCCTCACATTGCGGAACAGCTGTTCGACCCGTTCGTGACCGGTAAGGAGCAGGGCATCGGGCTGGGGCTGGCGGTCGCGAAGCAAGCCGCCGACGCCCACGGCGGCTCCATCGCCTGGGCGCGAAAAGAGGGGCGCACCGTCTTCACAATCCAGTTGCCGCGCGGGTGAATTGCCCGGGGCGGGAGAGGTGAAACAGCGCCGAACGACCCGGACCGAGTTTCTAAACCGGGTTTACTAAATTAGCTTTACAAACCGTGTGGTTCCGCTTAGGCTGTCACTTACAATGACAGACGGGGCACGTTCGATGTCCGCGATCACCACGATTCGGCCGGCGCTCGTTGGGAAGTTGAACGAGCGGCAGGTGCTTCGTGTGATCCAGTCCAAGGGCGCGCTCTCGCGTGCGGAGGTGGCACGCGAGAGCGGGCTGAGCGCGCCGACGGTGTCGAAGGCGGTGGTCTCACTCATCAACGCCGGGCTTCTCGAAGAGACCGACGCGACCGAACTCGCGCGCGGCCGCCCGGCGCCGAAGGTGCGGCTCGCGACCACCTCGGCGCAGGTACTCGGGGTCAGCATCGACGTGGGGCACTGTGAGGTCGTGTCCGCGGGCCTCGACGGGTCGCTGCACGACGCGGCGCAGCGGGTGCCGACGCCCTCGACGTACCCCGCACTGTTGCGTGCGCTGGAGGCGGCGGCGCGAAAGCTCATGGCGCGCCCCGGGGTGAGTACGTTAGGGCTTGGCCTGAGCCTGCCGGGGCTGGTGGACTACCGCAAGGGGCACGGGGTGCTGTCGCCCAACGTGCCAATCACCAACGGGCACGCGCCCGCAGCAGACCTCGCCGAGCGACTCAGCATCGAGTGTACCCTGCTCCAGGAGTCTCACGCGCTCTGCCTCGCGGAGCGCAACTACGGACTGGCTAAGGGGTTCGACGATTTTGCCCTGCTGGATGTCGGCGCGGGCGTCGGGTTGGGTATCATGAGCGGCGGGCGCCTCTTGAAGGGGCGGTCGGGGTTGGCCGGCGAGATCGGGCACTTCACCGCGGTCCCCCAGGGCGGCCGCAAGTGCGGGTGCGGCAACCTGGGGTGCCTCGAAACCGTGGCGAGCGACTCGGCGCTGGCCTGGCACGCGTCTCAGAAACTCGGCCGCGCGGTGAGTGTGGACGAGGTGATCGAACTCGCGCGATCGGGCGCCGTTGACCTGAGCGCAGAGTTGCGCGAGGTGGCCGGGTACGTCGCGGTCGCGGTGGCGGCCGTCATCAACCTGTTCAACCCGGCGACCGTTTTTATTCACACGCCGCTGTTCGAGATCGATCCGGCGCTGTTCGATCTGGTGGTGGCGACGGTGGGCGAGCGGGCACTGCCGCCGTCGTTCGCGGACTGTTCGATCGTGTGCGCCAAGGGAAGCAAGCGGCAGGGCGCCGTCGCCGGTATCATTCAACATCTGACGGACGCGGTGGCCCCGGAACTGAGTTGAGACGACCCCCCCGGCCGCGCGGCCCGGGGCGCCAAGAGGTTTACGATGCGCGGTTTACTCTCCCTGGTGGCGTTGGCGTTCGCGGGGTCCGCGTTCGGCGCGGAGCCGGCGAAGCTGAAGGTGCTGTTCCTCGGCGACGCCGCCGGGCACCGGCCCGCGGAGCGGTTCAAGCAACTGCAACCCGCCCTGGAGAAGCGCGGCATCAGCCTCACGTACACCGACAAGCTCGACGACCTGAACGCGAAGACCCTGGGCGGCTACGACGCGCTCATGATCTACGCGAACCACACCAAGATCGCGCCGGAGCAGGAGAAGGCGCTCCTGGAGTACGTCGAGGGCGGCAAGGGCCTCGTGCCGGTCCACTGCGCGAGCTACTGCTTCCTCAACTCGCCGAAGTGCAGCGAGATGGTCGGCGCGCAGTTCAAGTCCCACGGGGCGG
>JBJSXS010000840.1:0-2509 GCA_046086545.1 Gemmata sp. | reverse complement strand
TCTGTTTCGCGAGCGCCGCCCGCACCGGTGCGTCGAGGTCCGCCACCTGCTTTTTCACCGGCGCGACCTTCGCCGCAAGTTCGTCGGCTTGTCTCTTGCGCGCGTCGCGCTCGGCCTGGGTCGCGAAGTCGATGTCGGCGTACTTCGCGTCGGCGAAGAACGCCTGCAGTCGGTAGTAGTCGCCCGCGGACAGCGGGTCGAACTTGTGGTCGTGGCAGCGCGTGCAGGCGAACGTGAGGCCCAGGAACGCGGCGCCCGCGCCGTTCACCATCTCGGTGAGCACCTCCTGGCGCAGCACCGCTGGGTCGAGGTTGCCGCTGACGAGGTGAACCGGGCCGCACCGGTGAACGCCGGTCGCGATGAGCAGTTCTGGGCGGCCCGCCCGGTCGGCGCCCGCGAGTTCGTCCCCCGCGATCTGTTCCTTCACGAACAGGTCGTAGGGCTTGTCAGCATTGAAACTCTTCACCACGTAGTCGCGGTACCGCCACGCGTGCGGGCGCTCGGAGTCGATCTCGTACCCGTTGCTCTCGGCAAACCGAACGACGTCGAGCCAGTGCGTCGCCCACCTCTCGCCGAAGTGCGGACTCGCGAGCAACCGGTCCACCACCTTCTCGTAAGCGGCAGGCGAATCGTCCTTCAGGAACACGTCCACCTCCGCGGGCGTCGGCGGCAGGCCGGTGAGGTCGAGCGTGAGGCGCCGGATCAGCGTGAGCTTGTCCGCCGGGCGTGAAGGCGCGATGCCCTTCTCCGCCAGCTTCGCGCGGACGAACGCGTCGATGGGGTTGTGGACCGGGGGCTTCGGGTTGCGGACCGCGGGCACGTCCGGGCGCTGCGGCGGCACGAACGCCCAGTGCGCCCGGTCCTTCGGCTTCAGTTCCGGGTCGGTGTATTTCGGGTCGGCGGCGCGGCCCACCAGCACAAGCGGCGCGAGCAGCGCGACGGAGATCGCCCGGCGGGTCATGGCAGCGCCTCAGTGAGTCGGTTCCGAGCGGTTCAGTTTATCGTCTGTCCCCGGCGGGCGGAATCACATCCCGGGCAGCACCTTGTCCGGTTCGGCGAAGATCGCGGGCACGCCGCCCGTGTGGACGAACACGACCGCGGAGCCGCGCGGGTACTTCCCGGCGCGCACATCGGCAACCAGGGCCGCGAGCGCCTTCGCGGTGTACACGTGGTCGGTCAGAATCGCCTCCGTGGTAGCGAGCAGGTGCATCGCCTCCTGACCGGCACGCGAAGGGAGCCCGTAGCCCGGGGCGATGTAGCTCTCGTCGGCATCGATGTCGGAGGCCGTCAGGCGGTGCGGAAGGCCCATCAGCGCGGCGGCCGCGTTCGCGTCGTCGGCGGTTCGCGTCGGGATGTCCCAGGGCCACGGCATCGGGCAGATGAGGCGCGCCGGGCACCCGAACCCGAGCAGAGCGTTCCCGAGCGCGACCCCGGAGCCGGTCGCGCCCGCCGAGGACACGTAAAAGGCCCTGGGCGTGACGCCCAGGGCCGCAAGCTGCTCCGCGAGTTCGGCCATGCAGAGCGCGTAACTGACCGCCGCGCGCGGCACCACGCGCGGCGGGTCCCAGAAGTACGGCTCGCGCCCCTGCCGCCGAAACTCCTCGGCTTTTGCCGCGAGCAGGGCGTTCAGTTCGGGCCCGATCTTCGCGTCGGTGAACTCGACGTGCGTGCCGACGAGGTAATCGATCAGCAGGTTCCCTTGAGGTTCGGTCTTGAAGTGCGCTTTCGAAAGGTACAGGCGGCACTCGATCCCGAGCTTCGCGCACGTCGCGGCGGTGGTGCGGCAGTTGTTCGACTGCACCAGCGCGCCCCACACAAACAGGTCGGCCCCGCGGTCGCTCGCGTCACCGAACAGGAACTCGTTGTGCCGGGCCTTGTTCCCGCCGAGGACGAAGCCGGTGCAGTCGTCCCGCTTGACGAACACGCGCACCCCGCCGCCGAGCTTGGCGCTGAAGCGCGGCAGCTCCTCAAGGGGGGTGGGCAGGTGCGCGAGCCGCACCCGCGGCAGCTTCTCGGCCGCGGTGCGCACCTCGGCCGGGGTGAGTGGGGAAGGCATCGCTGGTGGCTCCGCAAAATTCACTGGTGCATTCATCGTAAGCCCGTGAGCACGCACCGGCCCGAAACTTGGGCGGCGTGTTATGCCCGGGCGAAAAAAGCGGTGTATTTGCTGCGGACAGTGCGCGGCGGCGGCCGCTCTCGGTAAACTAATATTTCACGGCACTCGCCAAGCACAATTCGGTCGCCAACTTACGGACTCGTGCATGACCGCACCGGTTGCCATCGCCCCGCCGTCGGCCTCACACAGCAAAACCAAGCGCGCCCGTTCCGTGCTCATTGTGGGCGCCGGACCCGGGGGCCTCGCAGCTTCGCTCCTGCTCGCAAAGGCAGGCCTCGACGTTCACGTCGTGGAGCGCCTGCCGCACGTCGGCGGCCGCTGCTCCGCGATTTTGGCGCAGGGCTTTCGGTTCGACCTGGGGCCGACATTTTTCCTGTACCCGAGGGTGCTCGA
>JBJSXS010000839.1:0-3469 GCA_046086545.1 Gemmata sp. | reverse complement strand
GTCCGCTCCCGCGCGACGCGCCCGGGCGTGCTGTTCAACGCCGTCGTGCAGGACCGGGTGACCGAGTTTCTGAACGTGGATGCGATGATCCCCGCGGCGCCGGAGCCGGCCCCCGCTCACTAACCCCCCGGAGTCCCGTGGCCGACGAGCGCCAGTACTGCACGTTCTACCTGCGCGACCTGCACTTCGGGCTCGACGTGCTCAAGGTGCAGGAGATCATCTCGTACCAGGAGATGACGCGGGTGCCGCTGGCCCCGCCGGTCGTCCGCGGGCTGATCAACCTGCGCGGGCAGATCGTGACCGCGCTCGACCTCCGCCGCCGGCTCGGGTTCCCGGACCGGCCGGCCGACCAGTTGCCGGTCAACGTGGTGGTGCAGACCGACGACGGGGCCGTGAGCCTGCTGGTGGACGAGATCGGCGACGTGCTGTCGGTGCCGGAGGCCGGCTTCGAGCGCGCGCCGGAGACGCTCCAGGGGGCCGCCCGCGAGCTGGTCCTCGGGGTGTACAAGCTGGACCACCGGCTGCTGCTGATTCTCGACGCGGACCGGACCACCGGCGCGAACCCGAACCGAGGAGGCGTGGAATGACGGACCCTAACGACACGAGCAACGGGCGCGGGCGCGACTTCTCGCCCGCCGCCCCCGAACCGACTTCTTCACCCGCACGAGAACGCACCATGCCCCCCCCGCGCAACACGCGGTCGGCACGCGCCCCGCAGCGCGACGACCCGATGGCGTCCCTGGCCTTCGTTCGGGCGACGCTCGACGACGTGCAGGCCAACATCTTCATCGCCGACCCGCAGTTCACCATCACCTACGCCAACCCCCGGGCGCTGGAGACGCTCCGCGGGCTGGAGGGCGAGCTGCGCCGCGCGTTCGGGGTCCGGGTGGACGAGCTGATCGGCGGGTCGATCCACCGGTTCCACCGCGACGCGCGGAAGATCGAGCGGCTCCTCGAAGACCCCGACGCGCTGCCGCACCAGGCCATGTTCACGTTCGGGTCCGTCACCCTGGAGACCCGGATCAACGGCATCTTCGGCCGCGACCGGGAGGTCCTGGGGTACGTGGTCACGTGGGAGGACGTGACGTACCGGCAGATGCTCGAGGCCGACTACGCGGGCCAGATCGCGGCCATCAGCAAGGCCCAGGCGGTGATCGAGTTCAACCTCGACGGCACGATCATCACGGCCAACGAGAACTTCCTCCGGGTGGTGGGCTACACGCTCGACGAGGTGAAGGGCCGGCACCACGGGATGTTCGTGGACGAGGCGACCCGGCTCAGTGCCGAGTACCGCGACTTCTGGGCCCGGCTCGGCCGCGGCGAGTTCCAGCAGAGCGAGTACAAGCGGGTCGCCAAGGGCGGCCGCGAGGTGTGGCTGCAGGCCAGCTACAACCCGATCCTGGACAAGTCCGGCAAGCCGTTCAAGGTGGTCAAGTACGCCACCGACGTGACCGCCGCGAAGTTGCGCAACACCGACTTCGAGAGCCAGATCGCGGCCATCGGCCGGATCCAGGCGGTGATCGAGTTCCGGACGGACGGCACCGTGCTGAGCGCGAACAACAAGTTCCTCGACACGATGGGGTACCGGCTCGACGAGGTGCTCGGCCGGCACCACAGCATGTTCATGGACCCGGTCGCCGCGGGCGCGCCGGAGTACCGCCAGTTCTGGGCGGACCTGGCCGCCGGGCGCTCGCAGACCGGGCGGTTCCGGCGGCTCGGCAAGGGCGGCAAGGAGATCTGGATCCAGGGCTCGTACTTCCCGGTCCTGGACCTGAACGGCAAGCCGGCGAAGGTGGTCAAGTACGCCGCCGACGTGACCCACGTCAAGCAGGTGGAGACGTCGCTGGAGCAGACCTCGCAAGCGCTGGCCAGCGCGGCGCAGGAGCTGACCGCGGTCAGCCAGCAGATGGCGGGCAACGCGGAGGAGACCGCGGCCCAGGCGAACGTGGTCTCGGCGGCCGCCGAGCAGGTGAGCCGGAACGTGAGCACCGTGGCCACCGGCACCGAGCAGATGGGCGCGAGCATCAAGGAGATCGCCAAGAGCGCCAACGAGGCGGCCCGGGTCGCGACCGCGGCGGTCAAGGTGGCCGACAGGACGAACACCACCGTCGCCAAGCTCGGGGAGAGCAGCGCCGAGATCGGCAACGTGATCAAGGTCATCACCTCCATCGCCCAGCAGACCAACCTGCTGGCGCTGAACGCGACCATCGAGGCGGCCCGGGCCGGCGAGGCCGGCAAGGGGTTCGCGGTCGTCGCCAACGAGGTCAAGGAGCTGGCCAAGCAGACCGCCCGCGCGACCGAGGACATCAGCCGCAAGATCGAGGCGATCCAGACCGACACCAAGGGCGCGGTCGAGGCCATCGCCCAGATCGGGACTATCATCAACCAGATCAACGACATCCAGAACACCATCGCCAGCGCGGTCGAGGAGCAGACCGCGACGACCAGCGAGATCAGCCGCAACGTGACCGAGGCGGCGAAGGGCAGCAACGAGATCGCCCAGAACATCACCGGGGTGGCACAGGCGGCCCGCGGCACCACGGAGGGGGCGGCGAACACCAAGAGCTCGGCCGACGAGCTGTCCCGGCTGGCCACCGACCTGCAAAAACTGGTGGCCCAGTTCCGGGCCTGACGGGGCCGCGGTCCGTTCCGGCCGAACACCCGAGGGGGCGCCCGATGCGCGCGCTGGTGATCGACGACTCGCGGGCCGTCCGGGCGTTCATCCGCCCGATCCTGCGCGAGCTGAACCTCGACGTGGCCGAGGCCGGGAACGGCCGGGAGGGCCTGGACCGGCTGCGCGAGTTCCCGGACACCGGGCTGGTGCTGGTGGACTGGAACATGCCGGTCATGGACGGGCTGGAGTTCATCCGCGCCGTCCGCGCCGACAAGCAGTTCGACCCGGTGCGGATCGTCATGGTCACCACCGAGGGCGAGAGCGACCGGATGAACCAGGCGCTGGCGGCCGGGGCCGACGAGTACGTGATGAAGCCGTTCACCAGGGACGTCCTCGTCGCCAAGCTGAGCATGCTCGACGTGTTCGGGGAGTGACGGATGCCAAAGACCCGGGTGCTCGTGGTGGACGACTCGGTGGTGATCCGCCGGGCGGTCACGGAGGTGCTGTCGGCCGACCCCGAGATCGAGGTCGTGGGTACGGCCGCGAACGGCAGGATCGCGCTGAGCCGGATGCCGCAGGCGAACCCGGACCTGGTGATCCTGGACGTCGAGATGCCGGAGATGGACGGGCTGGCCACGCTGGCCACGCTCCGCAAGTCGTACCCGCGGTTGCCGGTCATCATGTTCAGCGCGCTCACCGAGCGCGGCGCGGCCGCGACGCTCGACGCGCTGGCCCTCGGCGCCACCGACTACTTCACCAAGCCGTCCGGCCCCGGCGGGGTCGAGGAGGCGCGGCGCATCATCCGGGAGCAGCTGGTCCCGGCGGTCAAGGCGCTCGGCGCGCCGAGCGCCGCGG
>JBJSXS010000838.1:0-4246 GCA_046086545.1 Gemmata sp. | reverse complement strand
GCGAACGCGCGGGCGCGGGCGACGCGCCCCCCGGGGCTATCGCCGGCGCCCGCTTGTTCGCCGCGGGGCCAACAGGTTCGCTGTTTTTCAGGGTCCGGCTGGGCTACTTGAGGCTGCGGCCCAGAGTGTAGTGGACCTCGGCCGAGGCGCGGACGATAACCGACATGCTCGGGTAGTGGAACGTGATCGAGCCCGGGCCGCCGGTCTCGCCGTTCCACGACAGCGGGTCGATGGACTTGCGGATCATCTGCACGACCGCGTCCGCGTTGGCCGCCGCCTGTTGCGCGTTCAGGTTCGGCCCCCACTGGATGCCGCCGAACGGCCCGGTGCCGTTGATCAGGTCGCCGATGTAGTACACGCGCGTCGTCAGGATGCTGCGGGCGCGCTCCACGGTGACGATCTGGATCGCCTCGTCTTTCACCACGAACGTGAGGCCCTGACCGGCCAGCACCGACCGCAGCACGGTCCGCGCGGACAGGTTACCGGACTGGTGCGACACCCCGCGCTTGAGATCCAGCGACAGGTCCTCGACCGACCGCTTGTCGAGCAGCAGCGGCTGGTCGATCAGGTTCGACAGGTCTTGCAGGGCTTCCTCGAAGGGCCGCTCCTTGAAGTTCACGTTCACCGGCTTGTCGAGCGCCTCGATGATCCGCTTGTCCTTGGCGCTCATCTGGATCTGAGTGGCCTTGAGCCGGCGCTCCGACTTCTCCTTCCAGTCGCTCGGGAACTCCACGTCGTAAATCGCGGGCAGCGACGACATCATGAGGTTCTTCTGGTGGGCGACCCACCGCTCGCGCTGGAGCGCCTGAAACGCGATGGCGTCGTCGAGCCGGGCCTTGATGCTCGCGTCCTGGGTCAGCGCGATCACCGACGGGTTGTTCGGGTACGACTTCGTCAGCCGGGCGATCTCCCTGTTGGCCTCGGCCGTGTCGTTCTTGTCCTGCGCGGCCTGCACCTTCTTCAGCCCGTTGACCACGTCCTTGAACTCGGCGGTCGCCTTCTCCTCGGCCGCCTTCTGGGCGGCGATGACCTCGGGGCTCTTGGGGTCCGGCTTCGGAACCGGGTTACCGACGGCGGGGTTCGGGGCCGGGCGCCCTTCGAGCGCGGCCAGCTTCGCGTCCACCGCGTTCGTGAGCCGCGTGCGGGCCGCCTCGCCGATGGACGCGAACTGCAGGTTCTGCTTCGCGCTCTTGAGGATGTCGGCCGCCTTCGCGCGGCTGAACCGGGCCTGCTGGTCGGCGGCGGCGAACGCGTCGGCGAGGTCGCGCTCGGCCTTCTGCTCGGCGATCTGCTGCTTGGCCTTGGCCAGTTCCGTCGCGTCCGGCGGTGCGGCGGTCGCGGCCGCGAGCAGCCCGACTGCCGTCGCGACCGCGCCGAGCCAGCGGTAACCTGCGGTGCGTGCCATACCGGTCCTCCTGAGTCCGCGCGCAACCTGAACTGCCTCCCTAAACGTAACCGCACCCGCCGCCGTTTGCCAAGTCTCCCTATTCCTTTACGCCGGGTGCGCGGGCGCCTTGCATGGCGCAACCGCCCCCGGCGGTCGGCGTTGACCAGATTCCGGCGGCGCTGTATTGCTCCAAACTCGGAGGGTTACAGCGGATGCGCAGCCGTCGCCAAAAACTGATCGCGCTGGCCCTACTGGCCTCGTTCCTGGTGCTGGCCAGCGGGGGCCTGTTGCTGGCCGGCAAGCGCGAGCCGGGGTTCTACACGGCCGCGGCCGCGAAGCCGCCCGACTGGGACTCGCACGAGCGGTCCGCCAAACTGCTCACCCGCGTTCTGGACCTCCAGAACGACATCCGCGCCAAGGAGCAGTGGGGCGACACGTTCACCGCCGACGACCTGAACTGCTTCTTCGCGGAGAACATGGCGGCGAAGGACGGGTTGTGCGAACTGCTCCCCAAGGGGTTTCACTCGCCCCGGATCGCCATCGAGGGCGACCGGCTCAAGCTCGGCGCGCGCTACCGCGACGGGTTCTGGAGTTCGGTCGTCTGGATGGAACTGAAGATCTGGCTGGTGGCCGATCAGGTGAACGTCGTGGCCGTGGAGGTGTGCGACCTGAAGGCCGGGATGCTGCCGTTCGGCACACAGTCGATCCTCGACCGGATCGGCGACACGGCCCGGGATTCGAGCATCGACGTGACGTGGTACCGGAACAAGAGCGACCCCGTGGGCCTGTTCAAGTTGTTCGCCAAGCAGCCGCGCCCGACCTCGCAGGTGCTGGCGCTCGACGTGCGCGACGGGAAGCTGGTGATCGCCGGCCGCTCGGTGCTGGAGCCGACCCCGGCGGCGCCCGCGGGCGTCAACGCGCTGCCGGTCGCGCCGTGAGCCGGAACACCCACCCACGTGCTTCTCGCAGAATCACCGCTCGACCCGCGAGCCGCGCCCCGCGGAGGTCGAGTTCGACGCGGGCGGGTTCGTCGGCGCACCAGTCACAGGTGCCGGCGTCCCAGCGTGCGACGGTCCCGCGCCCGCCGGACACCGGGCCTTCGTGCGTGAGGTAGAAGAGCCGGTGGTCGAAGTTCGGTTCGGCGGCAACTTCCGTGCCTGCAACGGGTTCGGCGAACAGGCGCCAGGCGCGCAGCACCGCACCCGACTCAACGAGAAAGTCCCAGTGCGGTCGGGGCCAATCGTGTGTGAGAACGACGAACCGCACGGCGTGACCTCAGTCGAGTGCCCGACCCACAAGGGCCGCAAATCGGCCTACGCCGCGGCGCCCCGCCAGTATAGAATGGGGCGGTTTGTTACGCCCCGAGACGCGCATCATGGCGAAGTCGGACAAGAAAGACAAGAAAGCGGGGGCCGACGGCACGGTCAACATCTGCCGGAACCGGCGCGCGCTACACGAGTACGACATCAGCGACCGCATCGAGTGCGGGATCGTCCTCGTGGGCACCGAGGTGAAGAGCCTGCGCGACGGGCACGCGAACCTCGAAGACGCCTACGCCCGCGTGGACGACGGCGAAGTGTTCCTGATCGGCGCCGAAATCCCGGAGTACCTGTACGGCAACCGGTTGAATCACAAGCCTAAGCGCACGCGGAAGTTGCTGCTGCACCGCCGCGAGATCAACAAGTTCGCGGGCAAGGCCGGCGAGAAGGGGCTGACGCTCGTCCCGCTGCGGATGTACTTCAAAGAGGGCAAGGCGAAGGTCGAGATCGCCGTCGCGAAGGGCAAGCAGGCGCACGACAAGCGCGAGTCGCTCAAGAAGGCGGACGCGAAGCGCGACATCGACCGCGCGCTGGCGTCGAGAAGGCGAAAGTAACTGGGCGCCCCCGCCCGCGCGGGCGGGGTTCGCCAATGACCACGGAGGGTCGCGGTGCGGGTGGTCGCGCTGGTGGAGTCCGAAGCGCACGTGTGCTGCCGGTACCGGCTGGCGGCGTTCCGCGGCGCGCTCGCGTCGGCGGGCCACGCGCTCGACTTTCGCCCCCTGCCGCGCACCCTCTTCGAGCGCCTGTCCCTCGGGCGCGACCTGACCTCCTACGACGCCGCCGTCATCCAGCGGAAGTTGCTCCCGCGCTGGGCGGTCGCGCTGCTGCGGAGGCGCGTGCCGCGCCTCCTCTTCGACTTCGACGACGCGGTCCACCTCCGCGACTCCTACTCCGCGAAGGGGTTCGACGACCCGAAGCGCCTCGCGCGCTTCGGTGCGACGGTGCGCGCCTGCGACCTCGTGATCGCGGGCAACCCGACGCTCGCGGACGCCGCGCGCCGGTTCGCACCGGCGGACCGGGTGACGGTCGTCCCGACGTGCGTGGACGTAGACAAGTACCCGCTCGCGGTGCACGCGGGCAGCACCGGCGTGCGGCTCGTGTGGGTCGGTTCGTCCAGCACGCTTCAGGGACTGGAGCGGTTCGCGCCCGCGCTCAGCGCGATCGGCCGCGCGGTGCCCGACGTGCGGCTCAAACTGATCTGCGACCGGTTCGCGACGTTCCCGGACCTGCCGGTCGAAGAGTGCGAGTGGCGCGAGGAGAGCGAAGCGGCGGAAATCGCCGCCGGCGATATCGGGATCGGCTGGGTGCCCGACGACCCGTGGAGCCGCGGGAAGTGTGCGCTGAAGGTGCTTCAGTACCAGGCCGCCGGACTGCCGGTGGTGGCGAACCCGGTGGGCGTGCAAGCGGACTTCGTGCGCGACAACGAAACCGGGTTCCTCGCGCGCACCACGGAGGAGTGGGTGAACGCGAGGAACCCGGTTTCGTTGTCGCGCACGAAGTCCGCTTGCACGCCCACCGGGTTCGCCACCACCGGCAGTCC
>JBJSXS010000837.1:0-3874 GCA_046086545.1 Gemmata sp. | reverse complement strand
TGCAGCGGGAACTGAGCAACGCGAAGGGCCCGGTGCTGCCGCCGCTCGGCCCGACCCGCGTGGAGGAGTTCAAACCGAACGTGCGCGAGTTCGCCAGCAAGGAACTGTTGCCGAAGCTGTTACCCGACGAGAAGGCGGCGCTAAAGCGGCTCGAAGGCAAGTGGCCGGATTTCCCGCGCGAATTCGTGCGGCTCGCGGCCCGTTACGACCTGTCAGTGCCCGGAGTCAGCCTGCCCGGCCCGCCGAAGAAATGGGACGCGACATACGGCTTGCGCGGCGGAGCGCGTTCCGGCAACTGACGAGGCGCCGGTGGCCGACACGCGGGTGATTGGGCGCTGCTGTCGGCAGAGTTCTCGCCGGCGAAGGCCGGTGCCGCGAGTTTTGGGTCCGGCGACATCGACCCTGACCTTGCCAGACGTTCGGCATCGCCGAAGTGATTTTTCTCTGCCTCGCCGGCGTGACCGCGACCGGGGAGTTGCGCGTCGTCGAACAAATCCCACGGCGCGCTGATGTTTATTGAGCTGTCCGGCCTTACGACGGGTGCGTCGTGGTACGCTACTTTCGCGGGCTGCAGACCTGTCCCGCGGCGCAGGTGAATGCCCTCGATGAGTTCAACGTAGTACTCGCGCTGAACGCTGACCTGCCGCACCTGCGGGTGTTGCGTTACGCCACCGGGTTGCGCAGCGTACCGATCCCGGCGATGGTGATACTGATGTCGTCGCCCGACAGTAGCGTGAAGTCGTCCGGCGGCACGATGCCGGTTCCGGTCAAGAGCACGGCCCCGTTGGGGAACTCGTTCTCGCGGAACAGCCAGTCCGCAAGACTTTCCACGCTCCGCGCCATCTGCGAGAGCGTCGTAGTGCCCTCGAACGCGATCTTGTTCCCGCGGCGGATCAGGAGCCGGATTTCGGTGGCCGACAGTTCGCCCATATGACTCACCGGGGTGATGAGCGGGCCGATGGAACACGAACCCTTGTAGATCTTCGCCTGCGGCAGGTACAGCGGGTTCTCGCCCTCGATGTCACGCGAACTCATGTCGTTGCCGACCGTGTACCCGACGATCTTGCCCGCGGGGCTGATGACGAGCGCGAGTTCCGGTTCGGGCACGCTCCAGGTGGCGTCGGCGCGGACGCGCACCGGCTGGCCCGGGTGCACCACGCGGGCCGGCGTCGCCTTCAGGAACAGCTCGGGGCGCGGCGCGCTGTACACCTTGTCGTAGAACTGCGCCGCGCCGACCGACTCTTCTTCGCGCGCGATCTTGCTCCGCTTGTAGGTGACCCCAGCGGCCCAGATTTCTTGCTGATCCACCGGAGCGCTGAACAGCGCGCCGTCGAGTCTGTCGGCTGTCGCGTTCGTGTCCACCAGCTCGCCCGCCGTCTTGGCCGGGTCCGGTGTGTTGAGCAGGTCCGCGAGCGTCTTGACCGCCGGGTTGCGGTCCGTGTCGAGCGGGCACGCGAGGCCGCGGTCCACCACTACGACCCAATCGCGCCCGCCGCGCCGCACTTTGCCGAATTGCATCACCGCCCCCCGGTGTGAAAAGGTATCTGATAAGTGTTGTATGCGCGGAGCGGGTCCGTCCAGCCGTCCCCGAGTAGCAAATCCAGCGCCCAGCACCCCCGGACGTGCCCGAGAGTCGCGTCCCGACAGTGCGAGAGCAGGGGGGCGTCGTAGCAGCCTGCGTCCTGGAGCGCATCGGCAAGAATCGGCATAGCGCCGAAGTCGCGGGTCTTGTAGACCCCGAGCGCGAGCGCCAGAGCCGTGTCGGTGCGCCACCCGGGGGCGACTGCGACCGGGCGGAACGGGTTGCCGCACGTTTCGCGTACCAACGCGCACAGCTGGCCCCTCAGTGCCAGCACCGCCGACTGCCCGCGGACCACACCGAGGAACGCGAGCGCGTCGCGGACGTGCGCGAGTAGCCCCTCGTAGTAGCCGTGGGTGCAGACCCAGACCACCAGCCGGGCCGCGAGCGCCGCCGAGGTCCGCAGTGCGAGCGCCTCGATCGCGGTTTGCGCCGCGGCCCCGCACGCGCGCACGCATGCACCCTGCGCGACGGTGGCGGCAGTGGTTGCGTCTGCGAGCGCGGCCAGGAACTGGTCGCGGGGCGCCAGCCCGGCCATGTACAGTTCGGCCGCCTCGACCGCGGACCGGCTCGCTTCGGCGGTCAGCGCGGGCCACGCGAGCCGGCAGCAGTTCAGCGCGAAGTGCCGCAACTGACGGTCGCACCCGGGCGCGTGCCGATGCCGCACGCACCGCACCATCGCACCCGGGCTGCGTGACGCGTGCCACTCGTACTCGCGCATTACCGTGCTCACAACACGCCCAACGCCTGATCGACGACTCAGCGGCTGCAACCGTGATTCCGGTCCGCGTCACGGCAGTGGTTCAGGTCGTGACTGCTGTCGCACCCCGCGTTCTGAAGTGCGTCCGCGAGTATCGGGGGCGCGTTAATCTCGCGCGCGTCGTACATGCCTGTTGCGTGCGCCACAGAAGTGGCCGTGTGCCACACAGGTAAAAAGTCAGACTGGTTAGCGGACCGAACACCTCACGGTAGACATCGGCCTGTAACTTTCGTGCGTCCCGACGCTAATCCTACTCCAACGGCCGCTTGTGTGCTCCCACCCGCCCAGAATCTCGGTGTCTCGGGCCATCGTCCCGCAGCGTTGCGGCGTGTGTGCCGTTCGTCCACGTCCACAGTGTCACCCCAGAATCTGCTTGACCGGTTCTCCGCGGCAAACGGGGATGGGCCGGCCCAGTCCGTCGTGAATCTCGGTGTCGCGGGCGATGCCGAGGCAGTGGTAGATGGTCGCGTGCAGGTCTTGTGGGGTGACGCGCCCGTCCCTCGGGTAGGCGGCCAGTTTGTCGCTCGCCCCGTAGATCGCGCCGCCCTTCACCCCGCCGCCCGCGAGTGCCACCGAGAAGCACGGCCCCCAGTGGTCGCGGCCGCCGGCCCCGTTGATCTTCGGCGTACGCCCGAACTCCGCCATCCAGACCACCAGCGTGTCATCGAGCATCCCGCGGTCGCTCAGGTCTTCGAGCAGGGCGGTGTACGCGGCGTCGAGGACCGGCATCAGTTTGCGTACGCCCTCGGTGTTCTTGCTGTGCGTGTCCCAGTGGCCGTTGTTCGGGGCGTTCGGCACGCGGGTCCAGTTCACGCGGATCAGGGGCACCCCGGTTTCGACCAAGCGGCGCGCGAGCAGGCACGACTGGCCGAACCGCGTGCGCCCGTAGCGGTCGCGGGTGCGCACGCTCTCGGAGTCGAGATCGAACGCCTTGCGCGCCTCCGGGCTGGAGACCATCTCGAACGCGCGCTGCACGTGTGGGGCGCCGGTTGCCGGCCGGTCGCGGGTCGTGCGCGCGTTGTCGAGCGATTCGAGCAAGGTTTTTCGGTTCTCAAAGCGCCCTTTGGGCACATCGGTGGGGAGCGCGAGGCCGGGCACCTCGAACGTACCGAGTTCGGGCGCGCAGTTAATGAGCCACGGGTCGGCCGCGCGCCCGAGGAACCCCGCGTCCTGCCCGGGCCACGTCAGGTTGCCGTCGTTCGCGCTCTGCTCGGGCAGTGTGACCGCGGCCGGCAGGGTGCAGTGCGGCTGCAGCACCTTCCGAACAACCGCGCCCATTGAAGGCCAGTCGTTCGGCGCGCCCGGCTTCGCGTTTTCGACCTGCATGGGAGCGTGCGCGACCCCAGTAGTCAAGGGTTGACCTATTTCACGTCTGCTTTTGCCCTCGAAAACACGTCGAACCACCGCACCCATCGAGGGCCAGTCGTTGGGCGCGCCGGGCTTTGCGTTTTCAACGCCGGTCGGCTGGTGGGGCTGCCCGGTCGTCATGTAAAAACCACTCGATGAGTGGGCGCTGTCGTTGGTCTGGCAGGCGC
>JBJSXS010000836.1:0-5628 GCA_046086545.1 Gemmata sp. | reverse complement strand
GCCGCCTCGGGGTTCGGTCGTTTACGGGGGGCCCAGCCCGGCCGCCTCCGCCTTGCCCGCAGCGGACAGGCCGTACTGCGAGTTGCGCCCGGTGCTGAGACGCTCGAACCATGGGGAGTTTAGCGCGCGCTCGACGGCGTGCCGCGTCGAGTTGAGGGCGGCCGCGAGCTGGGGCAGCGTTAGCGGTCCCTGTTGGAGAATGGTCGCGAGCACCGCGAGTCGCCGCGCGGCGAGGGTCGGAAACGGGTCAGACATTCTGGGCGTTCTCGGCGTGGAAGATAGCCTTCGGACGCCTGAGTTGGCCTGAGCAATCCGTGAGAAAATACAGAGACTTGCGCTCGGCTCTAACAGGACGCGCGAGCGGGCCCGCGACCCGCTCGCACGCGTGACCGATAATCACTTAGACCATTGCCAGACGGTCAGTCCGGTGAGGTCGCGGATGACCAACTCCTCGCCGCACACGGCCAGGTGCGCCCACGTTTCGGCCGACGCGACTTTACGCTTGTCGAGCAGGTCGAACTCGGTCGGGCTGGCCTTGAACAGGTACAGGGTGCCGCGCTGGTCGAGGGCCAGAATCTTGTTCTTGTTGGCGACGAGGCTCCAGTACTCCCCGAACCGCTCGTCGGTGCTCCAGGCCTCCTTTCCGGTCTCCAGGTTCACGCACATGAGGCGGCGGTCCTTGCCCAGCAGGTACGCGTGCCCGCCGGCGACCACCGGCGAGGTCATGTTGCCTTCATATTTCAGGTTCCAGCCGTCCTCGGCCGCGTACCGGTCGCCGCTCTTCTTGACCGCGAGCATGCGGGTGTTGCCGCCGTAGGTGCTGGTGAAGACGCCGCCGTCGCCGTGGGGCACCGGGGTGAGGATGTTCATGCCGCGGAACGACGGGATGTCCTTGTCCCACAGCACGGCGCCCGAGTCGCGGTCCACCCCCGCGAGCTTGGTGCGCGTCTGCACCACCACCTGGTCCTTGCCGGCGAGTTTGGCGAACGTGGGCGAGGCGAACGCGGACCCCATCATCCCGCCGCCGTTCTTGAGCGCGCGCCACAGCACCTTCCCGGTCTTCTTGTCCACCTTCACGAACCCGCCGCCGGCCTGCACGTACACGGCGGTGTCGTCCACCAGCGGTGAGCTGACGAAGCCGAAGTCCGGCGCCGGGGCGTCGAACTCCTTTACCAGGTCGATCCGCCACAGCACCTTACCGGTTTCACCGTCGAGTGCGACCAGGACATCGCGGATGCCGGCGACGTAAAGGGTCTTGCCGTCGTAGGCCGGGGTCGCGCGGATCCAGCTCCCGTTCTTGGCCGCGAAGAACGGGACGGTGATGGACCCGTCCCAGCTCGCGCGCCACAGTTCCTTGCCCGTCTTGCGGTCGTGGGCGGTGACCACCTCGGTCTTTTTGTCCACGGTCTGAGTGGTGAACACGCGGTCCGCGGCGACGATCGGGCCGGAGTAGCTCGGGCCCAGGTTCTCCACCCGCCAGAGCTCCTTGAGGCCCTTGCCTTCCAGTTTGTCCGGCCACTCGGCGCCGGTCACGGTGCCGTCGCGGGCCGGGCCGCGCCACTGGGGCCACTCCGCCGGCGGGGCGCCCGTGGCGGCGGTGCAAAGGGCGAGGGTCCAGCCGAGGCCGAGGAGCGCCGCGGTTCGCATGGTTGGTGCCTTTCGTCGTGTTACCGGAACGAACGTGTGTTCGTCCCGGGTGTCGTCATCATACAACCGTGGCCGGCGGCCGGGCGCAACCGGCACACGGAGCGCGCCCGGCACACGGGGCGCGCTCAGTCCTCGCCCTGGGCCTTTGTGTACCCGGGGTGCCCGTCGAACTCTTGCAGCTTCTCGACGTGCACCCAGCGGTACTTGCCGGCGATGCGGCCGAGCAGGTTCAGCAGGTGTATGTCCAGCAGCTGCGCGTCCCGCAACTCGCCGGCCGGGTCGCGCAGGACGAACCGGCACCGGTAGTGGTCCACGCAGTCGATCAGGGTGCCCTTGTCCGGGTACACCTGCGTGCCGCGGTTGGAGACCATCTTGAGTTTGAGCGGCGACCCGCCGGTGAGCGCCTCGAGCGCCGGCCCGAGGACGTGGGGCAGGTGCCCGGTCTCCACGAACACGTCGGCGCCCGCGACCCGGCGGGCTAGGGGCTTTACCGTGACCGGGTCGGCGGGCAGGTTGGGCACCCGCAGCGGCTGGTAGGTGCGGGCGGCGACCGTCCTGGGGGCGCGCCCGAAGTTGCCGATGATCGCGTCGGTGAACGCGGCGGTGGAGCACGCGTCGCCGCTGCTGTAGCCGATCACGTCGCCGGTCTGCACCGCCCCGTCCTCCAGCGTGACGAGCAGGGCGTTCTCGATCAGCGCCGCGGCGCCGAACTCGCCCAGGTGCCGGAGCATCATCACCGCGCTGCCGATCACCGCAGTCGGGTTGATGACGTTCTTGCCCGCGTACTTCGGGGCGCTGCCGTGGACCGCCTCGAAGATGGCCACCTCGGTCCCGATGTTGGCGCTCGGGGCGAACCCCAGACCGCCCACCAGTGCCGAGGTCAGGTCGCTGAGGATGTCTCCGTTCATGTTGGTGGTCACGATCACGTCGAACTGCTCGGGCTTCTTCACCAGTTGGTGGGCGCAGTTGTCCACGATGACGTGCCACGCCCGGACGTCCGGGTACTCCCGGGACACATCCTCGAATGTGCGCTTGAGTGTACCCTCGGTCAGCTTCATGATGTTCGACTTGGTCGCGCAGGCCACGCTCTTGCGCCCCTCGGCGCGTGCCAGCTCGAACGCCAGGCGGACGATCTTCTCGCACCCCTTGCGGCTGATGAGCTTGAGGCACTGGGCCACGCCGGGGGTCTGCATGTGCTCGATGCCGGCGTAGAGGTCCTCGACGTTCTCGCGGACCACGACGAGGTCGATGCCGCGCCCGCTGTACGGGGTCGGGACGCCGGGCAGCTCGCGCACCGGGCGGATGTTGGCGAACGTCTCGAACAGCTTCCGCAGGGTCACGTTGGCGGACTTCTCGCCGTACCCGACGGGCGTCCCGAGTGGCCCCTTGAGCACGCACCGGGTCTTGCGGATCGAGTCGATGGTGTCGGCCGGGACGCCCGACGGGACGCCCCGCTTGAACACGCTCTCGCCGGCGTGCCGCACCTCCCACTCGACGGCCGCCCCGGTGGCGTCGACGATGCGCCGGGCGCTCTCGACGCACTCGGGGCCGATCCCGTCGCCGGGGATCAGGGTCACGGTCTTCTTGGTGTGGGCCGCGGTCATGTTGGGTGCCTCGCTCGGGGTCAGGTGTCGGGGGTTCGAGTCAGTACGGGTGGGTGGCCTCGAAGAACTCGTCGTCCTCGCGCGAGTGCGGGCCGGACCGCCAGCGCCGCGCCTTATCGACCAGCGCCTCGAGGGCGTCGCCGGGCCAGTCGTCGGGGAACAGCAGCAGCAGCCCGTCACCCGCCTGCCGGCCGGTCATCGCCATGACGACGGCCTGGAGCGGGTCCGGCACGAACCAGCCGATGCGCCCGTCGGGCACCGGGCCGCCGGCCGCGGTCTGGATCAGCCGCGCGTGGTCCGGCAGTTCGGCCGGGGGCACCGCGGCGCCGGCCCGGAGGGCGAGCACGACCACCATGCGTGAGCCGCCGCCGTTCTGGAGGGCGCGGAGGTAAAAGGTCAGCTCGTGTTCGGTGCGGTAGAACGCGATGCCCACGCTGAACGGTTCGCCCACGTCCACCGGGGTGGGCGTCAGGGCGTAGTGGGCGGGCCGGGGCGGACGGGCGCTCATTTCGGTTTCTCCGATGCAGGGAAACGAAAAAAGGCCGGAGAACGACCCACCTGTGTGGGGTTCTCCGGCCTATCTCCAGCCCGACGGGTCACGTCGGGGCGGCAGTCAGCGTCGGTTGTCTCGACCGTGCGGCGCGGCCAGCGTGTCGCCCTCCGCTGCCCAATCGAGTCGGGGATTTCTACACGACGATTCGAACGGCGTCAACCGCCGGCCCGACTTTTTTCCAGCGGGTCGGTCGCCAGGGTGAACACGATCACGCTTTCGCCGGTGCGGGTGCTGATGTCCGTGTGGAGGCTCAGTACGCGAACCCCAAGGATGCCCTGAACGCCGTCTTCGAGCAGCTGCCGGCCGTGTTCGATCAGTTCGACCCGGAGCTGCTTGATAAGGTCGCGGCCGCGGTGCGGGTCTTCGAGCTGCGCGAGCCGCTGCTCGGCGGGGGTGAGGACGCCCCGCAGTCGGACGAGGACCATGTCCCCGATGAGGAAGCTGCGGACCTCTTGTGGGCCGCGGCCCATGTAGTCCCGCTTGAACCGGATGACGGCGTTGCTGATCTCGGTTTCGAGTTCGCCCTTGGATTTCACGCCCGCAACCTCCCGGTGCCGCTCACGGTCGTATGTGCTATGCTCGTGCGGGGCTACGGCCGAAAGGCCGCCTGCCCGCCGCACCACAGCTCAATTGTAAGCCCGGTGCCGGCGACGGTGGGCGGGCCGTGACGGTCGGGCCACATGAAGTCCAGACATTCCGGTACCCTGATCGCTGTCGCCATATCGTACTGGCTGGGGCTTGTTTTGATTCTTGTGTCAGGGCAGGGCTACGCGGCTATTCATCTTCGATAAGTTGTTCGATTGGCTGTCTGGCTGGCTCCACGTAACCCTGCCTGATACGCTGTTCGAGCTTGACGGCAGGCGCTCGGCACAACAGCGATCGAGTTCCCGTGATCGTGCTTGGCGGGGCCGGTGGTCGGCTGAAAGGTGGTCGTTCCCTCGACTCCACCGGCAAAGCGGACCCAGTTGCGCCGGCCATTCTTCTCGATGACGGGTAAGATAAAACTGCGAACGAAGTCGTCTGGCGATGCCAGGATGTCGCTGGTGGCGGTCCGACGGTCGAAGAGCGCTCGATCACCGATGCGCTCGCAGTCCGGTGACAACCGTGGGCACACTGGCCAAGGTGTTAACCATGTTCCGGTTAAAAGAAATTGTCGCTGCCTTGTTCCCGCTAGTCGCGATCGTCGGCTGCGCGGGTGTCGTTCGCGGGGCGGAACCGTACGAAGCATTCCTGCAGAAGCACTGCGTTCGCTGCCACGGGCCTGAGAAGAAGAAGGGGGAATTGCGCCTCGACCAACTGTCGCGAGACTTCAAGGCCGGTGCGGACGCGCAGCGATGGGCTGAAGTGGTGGAAAAAATCAACAGCGGTGAAATGCCTCCGAAGCAGGAACCCAAACCCACCCGGGACGAGATCGGGGCGTTCGTCACGGCGATCGATACGCGGATCAAGGAAGGCCGAGCGGCGCGCATGGCGGCACGGCCGGCAGTGGCGCACTATCGGCTGAGTCGGAAAGAGTATCAAAACACGGTTTACGACCTGCTCGGCGTGCGGTACGACCCCGCAAAGCCGGGCGAGCTGAACGAAGACACGCTTTGGCACGGCTTCGAACGGATCGGCTCGGAACTGTCGCTTTCGCCGTCACATGTGGACCGGTACTACCGCGCCGCAGGGACCGTCCTCGACCGGGCCTTTGGATCCGTCTCTACCGAGGCCCGAAAGGTTCGGAAAACAGCTGCCGACCTCCGCTACGGAGGCGGCAAAGCGGCTCAGGAGGCCTTGGACCGATTCAAAATCAAGCGCCCCCTGCGCTCCCTGCTCTTCCCT
>JBJSXS010000835.1:0-6725 GCA_046086545.1 Gemmata sp. | reverse complement strand
CCCGCCGGGAACGCCCGCGTGGCGCCCTTGCGGTGAACCCACACCTGCTTTTTCTTCCCCTCGACGGTGTGCTCTTCGAGCTTCGCGATGTTGTGTGCCACGTCGTACAGTTGCTCCATGCCGAGGTCTTCCCACGAGCGGCCGAAAACGTGTGCGAACACCTCGCGCCCCTGGTGCATGAGCAGTTGCCGGTTGCAGAAGCCGTAGTTGGCCGCCGCCCGCATCGCGGCGATGTACTTGCGCCCTTCGGGTGAGTCGGCCGGCGCGCACGCGAGCTGCCGGTCGGGCAGCTCGAACCCGTACTTCTCGGGGCAGTTGCGGAACGTAGCCAGCGAGTCGTCGCACACCTGATAGCCGAGCCCGCGGCTGCCGGAGTGGATCATCACGCACACCTGGTTAAGTTCCAGCCCGAACGCCTTCGCCACGTCCGCGTCAAAGACGCCGTCGACGACCTGCACTTCGAGGAAGTGGTTCCCGCTGCCGAGGGTGCCGCACTGCTCGGCCCCGCGCTTCACCGCGTGGTCGGACACCTGGTGCGGGTCGCCCCCGTCGATGAACCCGTTCGCCTCGGTGTGCTCGAGGTCGCGCTGCACGCCCAGCCCGCGGGCGACGACGAACCTCGGCCCCTCGCCCATGAGGCGCCGCGTTTCGGTCGCGTCGAACTTGTACTTGCCCGCGCGTCCGGCCCCGGTGGGGACGCTGCAGAACAGCGCCTTCACCAGTTCCTTCATGTGGCGCTTGACGTCGTTCAGGAAGAGGTTCGTCTTCACGAGCCGGACGCCGCAGTTGATGTCGTACCCGACGCCGCCGGGGGAGATGACGCCGCCCTCGCCGGGGTCTGTGGCGCACACGCCGCCGATGCAGAACCCGTAGCCCCAGTGGATGTCGGGCATCGCGATGCTGGCGACCTGGATGCCGGGCAGCGTGGCGACGTTCGCGACCTGCTCCGGCGCCTGGTCCTTGCGGAGCGCTTCGAGGAGCTTGTCGTTCGCGTAGATGTGCCCCGGCACGCGCATGCCCGGCTTGTACCCCATCGGGATGCGGTGGCAGCAGCCGCCGATGTTCTCCAGCGGCCCTCCGTACCCGTCCTTCGTCATGAGCGCCTCAAATGTCGACGACGACTTCCGCCAGCCACTCGCCGCCGTGCTGTTCGACCTTCAGCGCGTGGTAGGTGATCGCTTTGACTTCGTGAGCCAGCAGGTGCCGGTCCGGATCGTAGTGCTCGCCCCGCACGGCCGCGGTCAGGCCCCCATCGCTCACGCCCACGGCGAACGTGCTGAACAGCATGTGATCCGTCTCGAACCGCAGGAGCAGCTCCTTCAGCCAGTCGAACAACAGGAACTCGCGGTTGGTGCCGCTCAGTTCGATGCCCGCCTCTTCGCGCGGCCGCACGCTCGCGGGGTCTTCGACGATCGCTGCGAGTAGGCACCGTGCCATCTCCGCGAAGAGCGACGGCAGATCGCGGGCCGTGGCCCGCAGCCCCAGGTCGGCGGTGTGTTCGAACAGCTCGTGCATCACTCGTTCACGGACACGGGGGGACGGGCGTGGGTTCGGGGGGTGTTCCGAAGCCGAGAGAGGCAACTACTGCCACACAGCGAAATCGACGGCCCCGGTTGCGTCGAGGCGTCCGCGGAGCGCGTCGCGCCGGTCCGCGAGTTCGGCCCCGGCCATCAACAAGTCGCGCGGGACAGTGAAGTCGAACGCGTCGCGCCGGCTCGTGTCGTATCGGCGACCAGACGGCCGGCGTCGTCCGCGGGGTTTTTCATGAAGGCGTCCGCGGCGCGCCCGGACGTTGAGTCGCTACCACCGGATGACAGCGGTCCCCCACGCCAGCCCGGCGCCGAACCCGCTCAGCACGACGATGTCGCCGCCCCGCAGGCGGCCCTCTGCTGCGGCCTCGTCCAGCGCGATCGGGATGCTGCCCGCCGACGTGTTCCCGTACCTTTCGAGGTTGTTGAACACCTTCGCCCGCGGGATGTGCAGCGAGTCGATCGCGGCGTTGATGATCCGAATGTTCGCCTGGTGCGCGACGAACAGGCTGACGTCGTCCACCGTGAGTTTGGCGGCGGCGAGCGCCTCGCGGATGGTGTCGCACAGGATGTTCACCGCCCACTTGAACACCGCGTAGCCGTCCATGTACATGAAGTGCTTGCCGGCCGCGAGCAACTCCGGTGTGGGCGGTTTGCGGCTGCCGCACGCCTCGCGCTGCAACAGCGTGCCGCCCGAACCTTCCGAACCCATGCTGTACGCGAGGACCCCGCGGTCCGGCCCAGCGGGTTCCACGAACACCGCCCCGGCCCCGTCCCCGAACAGCGGGTACGTCTTGATGTCGGTCGGGTCGAGCACCCGGCTGTTCGTGTCGCCTCCGATAACGAGCGCGCGGTCGCTGAGGCCGGCTTTCACGTACGCCGCTGCGGTGATGAGCGCGTACATGAACCCGGCGCACGCGGCTTCCACCTCGATGGCCGGCCCGACGAGGCCGAGCCGGTCTTGCACGAGGCACGCGGTGGACGGGAACGACATGTCCGGGGTGAACGTGCCCAGCACCAGCAGGTCGCAGTCCTTCGCGGCGCGTCCGGTTTTGGCGAACAGGTCGGTGGCCGCTTCCACGCACAGGTCGGAGGTCGCCTGGTGCGGGCCCGCGTGGCGCCGCTCGAGGATGCCGGTGCGCTTCACGATCCAGTCGGAGTCGAACCCGAGCTTGGCGTTCAGGTGGTCGTTGCCCACGACCATGTCGGGTACGTACTTGCCGGTGCCGACCACGCGGACGCCCATCAGCGACCGGCACTTGGGTCGCGGCACTGCTCGTTCACTGCTCATCGGTGCGGCACTCGCGGGACCACGGCCGCCGGGCGAAGCGGGCGTTGAGTTGGGATTATATGAAGGGGCCAGAGAGCGGCAGAGGACAGAGACTGAGAACGACGCTCACAACCGCCAGCGACCCGTCAGCCCCGGCCGGTAGCGGGCTGACGGGTCGCTGGCTCGTTTCGCATTCTGGGTTCGGTTCCCCGGCCCCGGGGTCTCACTAATTCCCGGCGGTCTGCGCGCCGGACGAGAGGAACCGCAGAAGCCCCGTGATCGCGCACGCGGTCGCTTCGATGCGCAGGTTGCCGTCGGCCGGCGAGAGGTGGAACGCTCCGATCAGCATCTTCGCGCGGAACGTGTCCTCGAAGTGCCGCGTGTTGGCTTCGAGGAACTGCAACCCGCACAGGAACTGGACCGCGTCGGCGGCCGCGGGGCGGTACTTCTGCTCGCGCGGCAGGTCGCCGGTGGCGCGGGTGACGTGGTACGCGCACGCGAGGCTCTGGACGTGGCGCCCGGTGTCGCTCGCGTGCGGCGGCGCGTCCGACAGGCGCCCGTCGGCCACGGCGCGGAACCCGCCGGCCCACTGCGGGTTTTTCGGGTCGGTCGCGCTAATTTGCAACTGGCACAGCCAGTCGGTCATGTCGAACACCGCTGCCGCCGCCTCCGGCGCCCGGGTCTGAAGGTAGAACTCCGCCGCGGCCGGGGCGAGCGTGTCCGCCAGCGCCGGGTGGGGCCTCGCACGGACGACCGCGTGGTAGTGGGCGACGCCCTTCTTGACCGCGTCCTTCTTCCACTCGGCCGGGCGCGCGCGGTTGCTGACGACCAGCGCCTGAAGGGCGAGGCCCGGGAACTCGTTCACCCCGCTGGGGTCCACCTTGAGCGGGTCGTCGCCCGGTCCGTCCGCGTAATGAACGCTGCCGTCGACCCGGATCTGCGTGCGGAGGAACTTGCAGAGCCGCTCGGCGTCTTCGACCAGTTTGTCCGCAGGGTTCGGAAGTTCGTAGACCGCCAGCGCGACCAGCGCGGCGAACGCGACGCGGTTGCACACGAGTGACGATTGGACCGGCGTGCGACAACTCGGGTCGTTGGCGTCCAGTTTGGTGGCCGCGAGTAGCGCCAGAATTGCCTGACTCGCGACGGCCGCCTGCTTTTCGTCGCCCGCGAACTTCGCGACCTGCGCCATCGCGAGCGCGGCTTGCGCCTGGCGCAGGTCGTGGTCGCCGCTCATCGGCTGCCGGAGGGCCGGCAGGTACCCGTGCAGGAACCGGCCGTTCGGCTGGTTCATCTTGCCGAGCCACGTCCCGCCCAGGAGCGCCGCGCGAACCGCGTCCTGCGTAACCGCGGGGAACGCTTCAATAGGCCGGAACTTGCCGAGCGGCGTCTCGCCCGGATTGGGCGCGGGCGCAGCGGCCGGCGCACCGGCCGCGCCCGGCACGGGAAAGGGGCGTGGCGGCATCGGCGGAAGGGGACCACCGGGAACGCCCGTCGGAAGTAGCGGGGTCAGCGATGGCGGCGCGGTCGGGAGTGCGGGTGGTGCAACCGGCGACAGTGGGGGCGAGAGCGGCGGTTGCGCGGCGACTACAACGACGACGAGCAGAACGAGAACCGCGGACGCGAACAACACCCGCAGCATGGCTGTGCCCTCCTTGGTTGCGACCACACCAAGAGGAGACTGTAAACCAGCCTGCGGCGCGCGTGCAATGCGACTGTGCAGTGTGAGGAGAGGGTAGAACAGCAGTTAAGCCCCGAAAGTGACCGACGGCGCTCGTAACACGTCGTGCGCGGTATGCACTGTGTCGCGGGCGCCGTCTGCCACGGTTCGGGGCTAACAGCTCGTCTCGTTGCAGGTCAGACTCAGGTTTTCGCAGGGGCAGGGGCGTCGGCCTTCTTTTCCTGCGGCGGGGTCGCTTCCCCGGAGCCGAGGATGTGCGTGACTTTCACCCGCACGTGCGGTTGCGTGTGGCCCTTCAACCGGCGGTAGTTTTTGCGGCGGCGGAACTTCTGAGTCATCGTCTTGACCCGAGGGAAGTCCACCACCTCGGCCAGCACCCGCGCGCCTTCGACCAGCGGCCGCCCGATGAGCGTGCCAGACCCGGTCGAGAGCAGCAGCACCTTGTTAAGTTCGAGCCGCTGCCCGAGTTCGGTCTCGCGGTAGTCGATGTTGACGGTCTCGCCGGTCTCGACGCGGTACTGGCGCGAGCCGTCTTCAAAAATCGCGTACATTTGACTCGTCCAAAACGGAATGCGAAACGCAACAGACACCTTAAGGATACGAGGCCGGCTAGGGCGCGACTACCGCGGCCGGTAAAAACTCCCCTCGACCGACCCGGACTGGTTGCTATATCCGCCGGCCGGCGCGCGCCCTGGGGAAGGCGTGCGCCCTCCTGGGGGGAACGCGATGAAGCGTTTAGGGGCGTTCGCGCTCGTGGTCGCGCTGTCGGGCGGGTGTGCGGCACCGGCCCGTTACATCGAGAAGAAGAACGACACCGGGGTCGTCGCGATCCCGGACAACAGCCAGGGGTGGCCGACCAACAACCGCCGGTCGGCGCTGGAACTGATCGAGAAGCACGTCGGGCCTAACTACGAGATCGTTAGCGAGGGCGCGGTTCCTACCGGCCGGGCCGCCCGCGCCGGCTTGCCCGCGACCTATGAGCCGCTCAACCCGCGGAACCCGGCGGTGCCCGCGCAGCGACCGATCGGGCCGAACGCTTCGTTTCAGGCGAACCCGCCCGAACTGGAAGGCACCGAGTACCGGATCGTGTACCGCAAAACGAACGGGTCCCCGGCCGCGCGTGAGTTGCAGTCGCAAGAGCCCGCGGGAACCGGCCCGGCGGGCGGCACGAACACCGTGCAGACCCAGTACCAGTCGGGCGGCGCCGCCCCGGCCGTGCAACCCGCCGGCGGCCTGAACTCGTCGTTCAACCGCGGCACGGTACCCCCCGCGACCGGCGGGGCCGACTGCAACCACTGACGGTTCAAGTGACGCCGGCGCGGTCGCGCCACAACTCGCCCGTTCGCCCGCAGGACTCGCCCGAGATGAGTGACGAACCGGAACTGCGCCGCGACCCGGTCACCGGGCGGTGGGTGCTGATCGCCCCGGACCGGGCGCGGCGGCCCATCGCGTACACTGACGACCCGCCGCGGCACCGGACCGCCGGCGGGGGCCGCCCGTGCCCGTTCTGCGCCGGCGCCGAGGCACAGACCCCGAACGAGGTGTACGCGGTCCGAGCCCCGGGCACCGTGCCGAACGGCCCCGGGTGGCAACTCCGGGTCGTGCCGAACATGTTTCCGGCCGTGCGCCCGAACGCGGCGACCGCCCCGTGCCGCCTTGCGGGTGACGCCGGGGGCGGGCCACGCGCGTCGCACGCCGCGCCGGGCGAGTTCCCGCTTTTCAACGCCGCCCCCGCGACCGGGTTCGCGGAGGTGCTGATCGACTGCCCCGAACACGTCGACGACCCCGCGGAGTTGAGCGACGGCCGGTTCGCCGACGTGCTGATCGCGTACCGCGAGCGAATGCGGGCGCTGGCCCGCGACCCGCGGCTGGCGCACGTCGCCGTGTTCAAGAACGTCGGCGCGGAGGCCGGCGCGTCGCTCGCGCACTCCCACTCGCAGATGATCGCCACGCCGGTCGTGCCGGACCTCGTCCGCGCCGAGCTGGGCGGCGCGGAGGGCCACTTCGCGCGGAGCGGACGGTGCGTGTTCTGCGACATCGTGGAGCAGGAACTCGCCGAGCGCGTGCGGGTCGTGTCGCAGTCCGAGAGTTTCGTGGCGGTGGCCGCGTTCGCGCCCCGGTTCGCCTACGAGGTGTGGGTGCTGCCGGTCGCTCACGAGGCGCGGTACGAGGCCCTCACCGACGCCCGCGCGTCCGAACTCGCGGCCCTCGTGAAGCGCGTGCTGCGGGCGCTGGACGCGGTGCAGAG
>JBJSXS010000834.1:0-2569 GCA_046086545.1 Gemmata sp. | reverse complement strand
GTTGCTCGCGAGCCCGCACCACGGCGAGCGCTGGGGCCGGCACTGGCTCGACGTGGCGCGGCACAGTGACGGCCACGGCAGCTTTCTCGACCCGGCCCCGCTGCCCGAGGCGTGGCGCTACCGCGACTGGGTGGTGAAGGCGCTCAACGACGACCTGCCGTATGACCGGTTCGTGAAGCTCCAGATAGCCGGCGACCTGATCGACGGCGGCCGCGAGGCCGTCGCCACCGGGTTCCTCGCGGTCGGCCCGACGTACATTTCCGACGGCGGCGACCCCGAAACCGCGGCGAAAGCGAGGGCCGAGACACTCGACGACCGCGTGGACACCGTCACCCGCGGGCTCCTCGCCCTCACTGTCAGTTGCGCGCGGTGCCACGACCACATGTTCGACCCGGTCCCTCAGGCCGACTACTACGCGCTCGCGGGGGTGTTCAACAACACCCGGTCGGTTGACCGCCCCTCCGCCCCGCCCGACGTGCTGACCCGTGTCGAGGAACACAGAAAGTCGCTCGACGCCGCAACCGCCGCACTAAAGAAGCTCCCGAAAGACGCCGAACCCGACCGACGAAAAGAGCTGGAAGCGGAGGTCGCCAAACTCAAGGCGAGCGCCCCGCCGGCGCCGCCGCGGGTCCACGCGGTCGAGGACGCGGGCGCGGCCGACATGCCCCTCGCCGTGCGCGGCGACCCGCGGAAGCCCGGCCCGATCGTGCCGCGGGGGTTCCTCCAGGCCCTCTCCGAGCCCAACGCCCCCGCGTGGACGAAGGGCAGTGGCCGGTTACAGCTCGCCGACGCGATCGCCAGCCGGAGCAACCCGCTGACCCCGCGGGTGCTGGTCAACCGCGTCTGGCAGTACCACTTCGGGCGCCCGCTCGTCGCCACGCCGGGCAACTTCGGACTGTTGGGCGAGAAGCCGAGCCACCCAGAGTTGCTAGACTGGCTCGCGGCCAAGTTCGTGGACGACGGCTGGTCGCTGAAGAAGCTGCACCGGCTCATCATGCTTTCGGAGACCTATTGCCAGAGCGGCCGGTTCGACGCGGCGAACTTCAAGATCGACGCCGACAACCGCCACCTGTGGCGCGTCTCGCCGCGGAAGCTGGAGGTGGAGACGTGGCGCGACAGCGTGCTCGCCGTCACCGGTGAACTGGACCGCACGGCCGGCGGGCCGTCCGTGCGCGACATCCTGAGCAGTCAGCGCCGGGCGCTCTACGCGGCCGTGAGCCGCAACGGAGACAAGTTGCCGTCCGACGAGTTCCTGCGGCTGTTCGACTTCCCCTCCGCGCGGGCCACCGTGTCGGAGCGGGTGCCCAGCACGGTGCCGCAGCAGTCGCTGTTCCTGCTGAACAGTCCGTTCATGCTCGCCCGCGGGAAGGCGCTCGCCGAGCGCCTGACCCGCGAGGCGGCGACCACCGACGGCCGCATCGACCGGGCCTACGCGCTGCTCTACGGCCGCCCCCCGACGGGCGACGAGCGCAAGGTCGCGACCGCGTTCCTCGGCGCCGGGCCCGGGGCCGAGATGTGGCCCCGGTACGCGCAGGCGCTGCTCGGCACACACGAGTTCATGCAACTTCGCTGATGAGGAGTGAGATGAAGTTTCGCGCTCACGAGTCGGCCGTCCGCGCCGCCCTTGCGGGCCCGTCGCGGCGCCAGTTCCTGAACCGCCTCGGGGCCGGCTTCGGCACCATCGGGCTGACGGCCGTGCTCGCTGACGCGGGCCTGCTCTCGGCGGCTGAGGCTCTGCCGCTGGCCCCCAAGGCGCCGCACTTCGCGCCGAGGGCGAAGCGCGTCATCCAGTTGTTCATGCCGGGCGGCCCGTCGCAGGTCGACACGTTCGACTACAAGCCGGCGCTCGCGAAGAGCGCGGGCCAGCGCCCGGCGCTGGTGGACCGCAAGTCGCTCCGCAACACCAAGAACGGCCTCATGCCGTCGCCGTTCGGGTTCAAGCAGTACGGGAAGTGCGGGAAGTGGGTTTCGGACATCTTCCCGAAGACAGCGGAGAAGGTGGACGAGATCTGTTTCGTCCACTCGATGCACACCGACACCCCGGAGCACGCCGGCGCGATCCTGATGATGAACCTCGGGCACATCCAGCCGACCCGCCCGAGCATGGGGTCGTGGCTGGTGTACGGGCTGGGGTCCGAGAACAAGAACCTGCCGGGGTTCGTCTCGATGTCGCCGCGGGCGCAGCCGCGCGGCACGCTCGCCAACTGGGGAAGCGCGTTCCTGCCCGGCGCCTACTCGGGCACCTACGTCAACATCGCGCAAATGAAGTCGGACGCGGCGGTGGCGCACCTGCGCAACCCCGCGCTCAAGCCCGACGCGCAGCGCCAGCAGGCCGACCTCGTCGCCCGTCTCAACCAACTACACCTCGAACGGTCGGAGAAGGACGCGCAACTGGAAGCCGGCATCGCTTCGATGGAGTTGGCCTTCCGGATGCAGACCGCCGTGCCGGAGGTGTTCGACACCGCCGGCGAGACCAGGGACACGCTGGACCTGTATGGCCCCGGCGAGTTCGCGAAGGGCTGCCTACTCGCGCGGCGTCTGGTGGAGCAGGGCGTCCGGGTGGTCCAGT
>JBJSXS010000833.1:0-4672 GCA_046086545.1 Gemmata sp. | reverse complement strand
GCCGGGCCGGCCGGCCCGGCCCGGCGGGAAAATGGACGCGGCCGCCACACCGGCCGAGTACGCCCACTTCCCGACGCTCGGGTTCGCCGGGCGCAGCGGGGTGCTGCCGCGGTCCGGCAGCAACGACGAGTACGAGACGATGGAGGACCGGTGGCGCATCGGGTTCCCGGCGTGGGACCGGTACGACAAGGGGCACCCGAGGGTGTTCGACTACCCGTACCAGCCCGGCGCGTGGTACGACCCGTTCCGCCAGAACGTGCTCAAGGGCGACTACCCGGTGATCGGGCAGCACACGTTCTTCCAGTTCACCGGCACGAACAGTTCGCTGTTCGACGCCCGCATGGTGCCGACCGCGACCACCCCGTTCGAGAGCACCGCGCGGCCCCTGGAGACGGAGTTCTTCCAGCGCCCGGGCCAGTTCCTGTTCTCGAACCTGACCACCGCGTCGTTCGAGCTGTTCCACGGCGACGCGGCGTTCAAGCCCAAGGACTGGGCCGTTCACGTCACCCCGGCGTTCAACTACAACGCGCTGAGCGTGTCGGAGGTGGGCGTCATCAGCCCGGACGTGCGCAAGGGCACCGTGCGGCTCCGGTCTTGGGCCACGCTGCAGGAGTGGTTCGCCGAGTACAAGCTGGCCGACCTGAGCGAGCAGTACGACTTCGTCTCGCTCCGGGCCGGCTCGCAGCCGTTCACCAGCGACTTCCGCGGGTTCATCTTCAGCGACGTGAACCGCGGCGTCCGGCTGTTCGGCAACCTGGACGGGAACCGCACGCAGTTCAACTTGGCGTACTTCCGCCAGTTGGAGAAAGAGACCAACAGCGGGCTGAACACGTTCACCGACCGCGACCAGGACATCGTCATCGCCAACCTGTACCGCCAGGACTTCCTGTTCCCGGGGTACACGGCCAGCGTGAGCTACCACTACAACAACGACGCGCCTTCGTTCAAGTTCGACAAGAACGGGTTCCTGGTGCGGCCGGACCCGGCGGGCGTGTTCACCCCGCACCGGGTCGAGGCGCACTACCTGGGGTGGGCCGGCGACGGGCACATCGACCGGTACAACATCAGCCACGCGTTCTACTGGGTGCTGGGCCGCGACAGCCGCAACCCGATCGCCGGGCAGGCGACCAACATCAGCGCCCAGATGGCGGCTCTGGAGTTGAGCTACGACCGCGACTACGTGCGGTTCCGCACCAGCGGGCTGTACCAGTCCGGCGACGGCAACGCCCGCGACGGGCACGCGACCGGGTTCGACGGCATCCTCGACCAGCAGAACTTCGGTGGCGAGTTCAGCTTCTGGCGGCGCAACCGGGTTCCCCTGTTCGGGGTGGGGCTGACCAACGACCAGAGCAACTACGCGAACCTGCGGTCCAGCCGCATCCAGGGGCAGAGCAATTTCGTGAACCCCGGGCTGTGGCTCATCAACGCGGGCATGGACATCGACATCACCCCGCGGCTCCGGTCCATCAACAACGCGAACGCGCTGTTCTTCAACAAGACCAGTTCGCTCGAGGTGTTCACGTTCCAGTCGAACATCGACAACTACATCGGCACCGACCTGAGTACCGGGTTCGAGTGGCGCCCGCGGCTGAACAACAACGGGATCGTGCTGGCCGGTCTCAGCACCCTGATCCCGGGGGGCGGGTTCCGCCAACTGTACAACGACAAGGGCGGCAAGGTGCAGACGCTGTTCAACGGGTTCGCCGAAGTCGTCTTCACCTTCTGATCGGCCAGCCGACCAGCGAGCCACGGCTTCCGAGGAAGAAAACGATACGGGCCGGGGGGCACTCCCCGGCCCGCTCGCCTTCACGCGATTCCGCTCCGCCCGCGGCGCGGGCAGTGCCGGAGTTGACCCGCGCTGGGGGGCGATCGAGTTCGAGTTCCCGCAGCATGGTGTTGCAACTCAGTGCCAGACTTGCAGCACGGAATCGTCGGAGATGAAAACCAGCAGGCACGGTGGTAAATGTCGTGGTAGACTGGCCCGCACGACAAGCCACAGGGCCGCTCGGAGACGACAAACCCGTTCGCCTTGAGCGCCGCGAGTTCATTCGCATTCGCGCATGTACCCGCGCCGTCCCGGGTCCGGCCAGGTGTACTCCTTCTCGCCGTCCTCGCCGACCCAGTTGCCGCCGGGCTTCTTTACCTGCTCAGCGATCACCCGGTCGGGGAACTTCGCGGGCGTCGGATCACACCACGGCTTCGGGAGGCACTTGGGGGCCGGGTAGCGGCGAACTCGTTGGGCAAAACCCGAACGGCCTTATTCGGTTCCGCGTCGAACGCGCTGACAACCCGACCCGGTCTTACTGTCGGGATGCCACCCTTCTGAACCACGGGTTTCTTGCCGGCGGGCTGCGTGCCTTCCGTCAGCGGCGGGTCGGAACACGCCACGACACAGAACCCTAAAGCCCGAGGGTGAGTAACCCGCTGAAGCGATCCCTCCGAATACGGAGAGCAGGCGCAGAGAAAGGCGGCTCTCTCACGAGCCGGCCGGCGTGTCCGTCGAGACGGGATGCGACGACAGTTTCACAACGCGCAACGCGGAATACCTGTCACCGGCGAGTGGGCGGCGCGCCCGGAGCGAGGAACTGGTTGCCGCTGCGGGGCTGCGTCTGCTCGTGCGGTTCGCCTCCCGGCGGGGTGTCCCGCCACGCCCGACCGCCGGTCGCGGCCGCGTGCCCGGCGTCGAACAGCCGCTTCATCTCCGCCGGGTCGAACCCCATCGCGTCGCCCCCGGTCTTGAAGTCCTCCGGGATCGACGCGAGGTTGTACTTCATCCCGCCGAGCAGGCACAGCGTGTAGATGCGAAACAGTTCGCTCCGCGTCTGGGAGTAGAGCAGCGATTCGAGCGCGCCGGCGGCGATTCTCAGCCCGCGGCGGTCGGTGCAGGCCGGGTCGGCGTACAGCTTCCCGGCCACGATCACGTACACCTCCGATCCGGCCAGCGGTTGCCGCCCGGCCTTCAGCGCTTCTTGATCGAGCGGCAGCGTCGAGGCGCTCAGGAACACTCCCGCTGTCGCCCCGCCATCCACGTGCATCTCGGTGAACTTCTGGCCGTTCACCTCCACCTCGATGGGCACCGGCGGGAAGAACCCGGGCACCGACGCCGACGCGAGCAGCACGGTCCGGTACAGTTCCTTGGCGCCCGGCCGCCCACTGGCCGCTATCGCCCCCATGTCCCAGATGACCAGGCGCCGGGTGTCGATGTTCGTGGTCCCGACGTACAGCCGCCGCCCGGACCGGTGCGCCTGCGCGACGGCCTCGATCATGGCGTCATCAGCTTGAGCCGCGATGAGCTTCTTGAGTGGCGCCGGCGACGCGGCACTGTCCGACAGGATCGCGGCGCCGACGCCCCGCTTGCGGTAGATGTCCTTGTTGCTGATCGTGGTGTAGTGTTCGACCATCGGCCGGTCGTACTCGCTGCCCAGGAACGCGTAGGTGGCGATCAGCGCTCCGGTGCTGACCCCGGTCACCACGTCGAACTGGGGCCGGTCGCCGGCCGCAGCCCACCCGCTCAGCACCCCGACCGAGTAGGCGCCGTACATCCCGCCGCCGGACAGGGCCAGCGCGCGGGCCCTCTTGGCCGGGAGCGCCGCCGGGCCGTTCGCCGCGCGGGCCTTGTCTGCAAAAGACCGAATCAGGTCCGTCTCGACCGCGCGCGTGTCGTCGGGCGGCCCGAGTTCGACGCGACCGCTGGCCCGCGTTAGTTCGGGTGGGGCGCACGCCCGGTGCCGCGAGACGCACCCGAGCGCCCCCGCGGCGAGCGCGAGCAGAACGACGAAGCGGGTGGGGCGGATCGGCACGGAAGACCTCGGCTCGGGTGGCGCTGCCGCGTCGCAGGCGGTCGCGACAACCGGCACTCTAGGAGCAACCCGTCGGGGCCCTGCCGATCCGCCCTGCGATTCAGACGAGAAGAGTTCCGGCCGGCCGGCACATCCCGCACGCGCGTCCGACCCGACGCGTTCTGCGCAAAGCGCCAGATGACCACGCGTGCCGCGTTTCGGCCTTGCGCGGCGGAGGCCGCGTCAGAGTCGCCGTGCGTTCGTTCGTATAGGAAACCGGCGAGAAGTGGTCGAGTGCGCCCGCTCGGACTCGAACCGAGGACCAAGCCGTTAAAAGCGGCTTGCTCTACCAACTGAGCTACAGGCGCGCGTGCCGTTGCACACTTTCATCATAGAAGTGTGCTGCGGGGTTTCCAGCCAGCATTTCCGTTGCTAGGCGGGCGCGTTCGTGGCAGAATGAGTGGGTCGGTTACCCGCCTTTTGCTCGAAGGGCGCACCCTCCGCCCGCCTTCGTTTCCACCGGACGCCGCCGACATGCGGTTCTGCTTGCCACTCCTGCTGCTCGCCGCGCCTTCGGTGGCGCGCGCCGCGGACGGACTCCACTTCGAGAACGACATCCTGCCCGTCCTGGGACGGCACGGGTGCAACACGTCCGGGTGCCACGGCAAGGCCGAAGGTCAGGGCGGGTTGAAGCTCAGCGTGTTCGCGTCGGACCCCGAAGCCGACCACGCAGCCGTCACGAAAGAGGCGCGCGGGCGCCGCGTGCTGCCCTCGGCACCGGACGAGAGCCTGTTCCTGCGCAAGGCCAGCGGGCGCACCCCGCACGGCGGCGGCACCCGAATCCCCGCCGGCAGCGAGGACTACAAGACCCTTCGCGACTGGATCGCGGCGGG
>JBJSXS010000832.1:0-2386 GCA_046086545.1 Gemmata sp. | reverse complement strand
CGGCGGCGACGCTCGACGCGGCCACCCGCCTCCGCCGCGCGGTTTACTTCCACACCTACCGTCTCAGCTCGCTTACCATGCAGTCCGTCGGCACCGCGGAGGCCGGCGACCTCCTCACCCGGCGAGTCGAGGTGGTGGGCGACGCGGTGCAGGCGCGGCTGACATCACTCGTCCGCTGTTCGCTAAAGGTAGTCTTGCTCATCGTCCTCATCGTGCTGGTAAACTTCTGGCTGGCGCTCAGCTTTCTGGCGCTCGCCGGCCTCGTCTGGCTGATCGGCGGGCAGGTCGCCGCGCACTTCCGGCGCGAGGGCCGGCTGGGGGAGCGCCAGGCGACCGCGGCCCTGACGCTCCTGAAAGAGAGCATGAGCCTTTTCAGACTGGTGAAGTGCTTCCAGATGGAGCGGTTCAACCAGACACGCGTGGAGCGTCAGCTGACCGAGTCCGGGCGGTCGAACTGGCGCCGGTTGCGGGGCCAGGCGCTCGCGCCTCCGCTCCTCGGGTCGGCGGGGGTGCTGACCGGGCTGGCGCTACTGTATCTGGCGGCGCGCGGGGTGCTCGCGGGCGGGTTCACGGTTCCGGGACTTGCGGTTCTGGCCGTTGCGTTGGTGTCACTGACCGCCCCCGTTGCCGGTCTGTTCGACTACGCCCAGAAGGCCCGCCGTGGGCGCGAGGCGGCAGCGGCGCTGTTCGAGTTCCTCGACCGCAAGGGCGAGGCGGCCGAGGCTGCGGACGCCGAGTTCCTACCGGGCCTGACCACACGGATGGAGTTCCGGCAGGTCACCCTCAACGACCCCGCGACCGGGCAGACGATCCTCCGGAACGTTACGTTCGGCGTGCCCGCCGGTGCGAGCATCGCCATCGTTGGCCCTGACAGCGCCGAAACGCACGCACTCGTGTACCTGATCCCGCGGTTCCTCGACCCGACCGGCGGCGAGATCCGCATCGAGGACAAGAACATCCGGTGGGTGACGCACGAGTCGCTGCGCGCGCAGGTGTCGCTCGTCATGCAGGCAGACCTGACGTTCACGGACACGGTGGCGAACAACATAGGCGTGGGCAACCCGGAGTACAGCCTGCCTCAAATCATCGAGGCCGCGAAGCTCGCGCACGCGCACCAGTTCATCGAGAAGCTGCCGTTCGGGTACGAGACGCTCATCGGCAACGGCGGGTACTCGCTCACGCCCGGGGAGCGGTTCCGCATCGCCCTCGCGCGGGCCCTGCTCCGCGACCCGTCGCTGCTCGTGATAGAGGAGCCGGTCGGGCCGGTTGACGAGGACACACTCGCGCTGCTCGACGACACCGTTACCCGCGCCCGGGTGGGCCGCACCATCATCTTCCTGGCGCAGCGGCTCTCAACCCTGCGCTCCGTGGACCGCGTGTTCCTCATCAAAGACGGGCGCGTCGAGGCGTCCGGGGCGCACGGCGATCTGTGGAAGACCAGCGACAGCTACCGCCGGCTGCGGATCCTGGCGGACGCGACCGCGACCGAACACCCCGCACTGAAAACCGAGGAATGAAGCATGGCGTTCGATTCTGAGCTGGCCGCTGCGCGCGAGGCGGCGGAGCGGGCGAGCGACCTGTTGCGCCGGGAGTACGACAGCTTCGTCGCGATCCCGGACGCCCCGGTCACCATCAGCACCCACGCGGACAAGGCCTCCCAGGAGTTGATCCTCGCGTTCCTGCACGCGCGGTTCCCGGCGGACGCGATGTGCGCGGAGGAGTCCACCCCCGCCTTCGATTCGGTGCCGAAGCGCGGCCGGCGAACGTGGGTGGTCGATCCCATCGATGGCACCCGCGGGTTCGCCAAAAAGATGGGCCAGTTCTCGGTGATGATCGGCCTGCTCGTTGACGGCCACCCAGTGGTGGGCGTGGTCGCCGAACCGGCGCAGCACCGAACGACGTTCGCCGCGCTCGGCGGCGGGTGCTGGGCTCACACCCGCGACGCGGAACCGACGCGGTGCGCGGTGTCCACGCGGGGATTCTCCGCGCTGGTCCTTGTGCAGAGTTGGGCCAAGACCGGCATGTCGCCGAAACCGGTGCAGGCGTTCGGGCCGGCCCGCGTCATCGAAACCTATTCCGGCGGGGTGAAGCTGGCGCACGTCGCGCGCGGCGAGGCCGACGTGTACGCCAACACCTATGAGGCGTTCGCCGACTGGGACATCTGCGCCGGCCACTTGTTGGTCACGGAGGCTGGCGGTGCGGTCACCGACTTGCAGGGCGCGCCGATCGTGTACCAGTCCGAGAACTTCAAGCAGACGAAAGGCTTGATCGCGACGAACGGGGCGGTTCACGGTGAAGCGATCGGAAAGTTGGCAAGCGTCGTGTGACCGCCACTTCAGGGCCGCAAGTCGAGGCACACCGCGTCCTTCTCGTCGCGCACGTACAG
>JBJSXS010000831.1:0-2817 GCA_046086545.1 Gemmata sp. | reverse complement strand
CTTGAGGTCGTCGAGGGTGACGCGCCCGCCGCGGGCCGTGCCGCACACCTCCGCCAGCGCGACGACCAGCTCGCGCGCGAGCTTGCGCGTCGCGGGTCCGGCGGGGATCAGAGTCTTGGTCGCGGTGCCGTTGCTGCTGGCGGCCGCGTGAGTCGCGTGCGGCTGGGGCACGCGGGGCGCGTCGGCCCCCCGCGCGGGTTGCGCCGGGGGCGCGCTCTTCGGCGGCGCGGATTCGACTTGCGAACTCGTACTGATCGTGACCAGTTTGGCACCGACCGCGACCTTGTCACCGGGCTTGACGTGAACGGCCTCGACGGTGCCGCCCACCTCCGCGGTCACCTCCATCGACGCCTTGTCGGTGCTGACCTCGACCAAGCCCTGACCGACCTTCACGGCGTCGCCGGCTTTCACCATGACCGCGGTCACGGTGCCGCCCTCGATGCCCTCACCCGGGTTTGCGAGAACCACATCGGCCGACGCACTCGCGCCCTTCGGGCGCTCCGCGCTCGCCGCCTTTGCGGGTTCCGGTTTGGGCTGCTCGTGTTTCGGTTGCGCCGGGGGGGCGGCCAACTTCGCCCCGCCGCTCAGGGTGATCAACTTACCGCCGACCGAGACCTTGTCGCCGGGCTTCACGTGGACCGCCGAGACGGTGCCGTCGGCCTCCGCGGCCACCTCCATCGACGCCTTGTCCGTGCTGACCTCGGCGACGACCTGCCCGGCCTTCACCGCGTCACCCACCTTCACCATGACCCCGGTGACGGTGCCGCCTTCGATGCCCTCGCCCGGGTTTGCCAGCACGATGTCCATCAACGCGATCTCCGGCGAACGGCCGGTGTTCGCCGGCCGGTGTGGTGGTCAGGTGGGTGGGATCGGCCGGCGAACACCGGCCGTTGGCCTCAGACGGTCCACGGGTGCGGCGCGTCCGTGTTCAGGCCCAGGTCCGCAAGCGCCTTTTTCACGGTGTCGGCCTTCAATTCGCCCTTCTGGAACAGTGCGTACAGCGCTGCGGCTGTGACGCTTTCGGCGTCCACCTCGAAGAAGCGCCGCAGCGCCTTGCGGGTCTCGGAGCGGCCGAACCCGTCGGTGCCGAGCGCGAGCATGCGGCCGCTCAGGTACGGGGCGACCGACTCCGGCAGCGCCCGCATGTAGTCCGAGGTCGCGACGATCGGGCCTCTGGTTTTACCGAGCACCTGTGCGACGTAGGGCACCTTGGGGGCCGCGTCCGGGTGCAGGCGGTTGTGGCGCTCGCACTCGATGGCGTCCTTGCGGAGCATCTGGTAGCTGGTGGCGCTGTAGACGGTGCTGGCGACCCCGTACTTCTCGGCCAAGAGCTTCTGGGCGCGGAGGGCCTCGTTCAGGATGACGCCGCTGCCGAGAAGCTGCACCTCGAGCTTCGCGCCCTCGGGCTTCACGGCCCTCACCGGGTACAGCCCGCGGATGATGCCCTCGCGGACCAGTTCGCCCGGCATCGCCGGCATCTCGTACGCCTCGTTGTAAACGGTGAGGTAGTAGAAGCACTCCTCCCCGCGCACGTACATGGCGTTGATGCCTTCCTCGACGATGACCGCGAGTTCGTAAGCGTAGGCCGGGTCGTAGGTGCGGCACGTGGGAATGGTCATCGCCATCAGGTGGCTGTGCCCGTCCTCGTGCTGGAGCCCTTCGCCGTTGATGGTAGTGCGGCCGGCGGTGGCCCCCATCATGAACCCGCGGCACCGGGCGTCGGCCGCGGCCCACGCGAGGTCGCCGATCCGCTGGAACCCGAACATCGAGTAGTAGATGTAGAACGGGATCGTGTTCACGCCGTGCGTGCTGTACGCGGTCCCTGCGGCGATGAAGCTCGCCATCGAACCGGCCTCGTTGATCCCCTCCTGCAGAATCTGCCCGGTCTTCGACTCGCGGTACTCAGACAGCGACCCCTTGTCGACCGGGGTGTACGTCTGGCCCACGCTCGAGTACATGCCGAACGTCTTGTACATCGGCGGCATGCCGAACGTCTGCCCCTCGTCCGGGACGATCGGCACCAGCAACTTGCCCACGTTCGGGTCGCGGCACAGCTGGGTCATCAGGTTGACCCACGCGAACGTGGTTGAAATCGGCTTCCCTTCGATGGTCGCGCCGTACTGCCGCTCAAAGCTCTTGCGCTCCGGCGGCCGGCACGCGACGAACGCGTTGTTGCGGAACGGCTGCGGCCCGCCGAGCGCGGCCCGGCGGGCCAGCATGTACTTCATCTCGGGGCTGTCGGCGGCCGGCCGGTAGAACGGCGCGTTCGCGAGCTGCTCGTTGGTGAACGGCAGCTCGAACCGGTCCCGGAACTGCGCCAGCGCGGCCTCGTCGATCTTCTTCTGCTGGTGCGTGGTGAACTTGCCCTGCCCGCCGTCGCCGGCGATCCCGTACCCTTTGACGGTTTTCACCAGGATGACCGTGGGCTGGCCGGTGTGCACGGTCGCGGCCTTGTACGCGGCGTACACCTTCAGTGGGTCGTGCCCGCCGCGCTTCAGCCCGGCGATCTGCTTGTTCGACAGGTGCTCGACCAGCGCCTTCAGCTCGGGCGAGTTGAAGAACGTCTCGCGGATGTACGCGCCGCGGCGCTCCGCGTCCGCGTCCTCGGTGAGCAGCGCCGGCGGCTTCGCGTTCTTCTCCTCCGCGGTCCGCATGTCGCGGCCCACGTAGTCGCAGTACTCACCGTCCACCACCTCCATCATGCGGCGGGACAGCGCGCCCGTGTGGTCGTTCTTCAGCAGCTCGTCCCAGTCGCTGCCCCACACGCACTTGATGACGTTCCACCCGGCGCCGCGGAACACCCCTTCCAGTTCCTGG
>JBJSXS010000830.1:0-3811 GCA_046086545.1 Gemmata sp. | reverse complement strand
CGGTCCGGGAACCGGCGCAAGAACGCGATGGGGTCGAGTCCCTGCCAGTGCATGTGGTTCGGGGCGAACGTGAACCCGAAATCTTCGCGCCCGTCCAGCGCGTCGAGGACGAGCTCCGCGGAGTAGAGATCGAACGCGAGCTGCCCCGGGTGAACCTCGCACGCGAACCGCACGCCCGCTTCGCGCGCGGCGTCGAGTACCGGGTGCCACTGCGCCGCGAACTGCTTCAGCGCGTCGCCGATGATGTCCTGCCGCGGCGCCGGGTAGCCGGCCACGTAGCCCCAGATCGGCGACCCGGTGAACCCGCTCACGACGCCCGCGCCGAGGCGCTCCGCGAGCCGGAACGTCGCCTTCATCTCCTCCGCGGCGCGCTGCCGCACGCCTTCGGGCTGCCCGTCGCCCCACACGTACTCGGGCAGCAGCGCCTGGTGCCGTCGGTCGATCACGTCGCACACCGCCTGCCCGACCTTGTGGTTCGCGATGACGGGGGCGTGCAGGTCGTGCCGCGAGAGCAGGTCGAGGCGCGCGGGCGGGTAGCCGTCGTCGGAGAGGCCGCGCTGCACTTCGAGGTGATCGCCCCAGCAGCACAACTCGAAGCCGGCGTAGCCCCAGCTCGCGGCCTTGGTCGCGAGCGAGTCGAGCGGCAGGTCGGCCCACGGGCCGCTGAACAGGAGAATCGGGCGGGGCATTCGGGTCCGTCCGGGCGGTGAGGGTTACGGGGCGTGGGCAGGAGCATATCCCGCGCGCCCGACCGATTGCAACGCGGGGCGGAAACGCGACTCGCGCTGCAGCGCGTTTCCGGCCCCCCGCCTACTTCTTTGGTGGCTCCTTCGCCTTCTGGTCGAGCAGGTACGCGATGATCTGGTAGAAGTCCGCCTCCGGTATCACGGAGTCGAAGTTCGCGGGCATCGCGGAGAGTAGCGTCTCGCGGTTCTGCGCGATGTCCTTCGTGGGGATGCGCTTCTCTTTCCCTTCGAGGTCCGCGACCACCAGCACCTCCCCCTCGGTGCGGAGTACGAGTGCGGTGATGGTGCGCTCGTCGCTGGTGGTGATGCTCCGCGCGCGGAACGCCTGGTCGACGTTCCGGTTCGGGTCCAGCACGTCCTCCAGCAGGCGCTCCAGACCGCGAAGCCCGATGCCGTCGAGTTGGGGCGCGATCTTGCCGCCCTGGTCGCCGATCTTGTGGCACGCGGCGCAGTGCTTGGCGAAGAGCTTCGCGCCCTCGGCCTTATCGACCTTCGCAGACGCGAACCCGGTGGCGCGCTTCTTCATCAGGTCCGTGACGCGCTGGTCCGCGGGCGGCAGGTTTTTCGTCAGCTCCGCGACGGCCTTGTCCCACCCGGGCGAGTTCGACGCCTTGAGGCGCTCCAGAATCGCCTTCTCCTGAAGGAGCCGGGCGGGCGCCTTGCCCTCCTTCACCGCGGTCAGCAGGGTGCCGGCGCCGTCCTTCGTGCCGGCGAAGCTCAGCCCGATGGGCACCGCGACGCGGTACGGCACGTCCTTCAGGGCGTCGCGCGCGAGGGCCTGCGCATCCTTCACGTTCGACGCAGCGCACACGAGCAAGAAGCCAACCTTCAGCCCTTCCGGTGTGGTGGGTTCGGCGAGTTGCTTACCCACCGCGGTCACGCCTTCACTCGGCGAGTAGCGCAGAAGCGCCTCCGCAGCGGCGCTGCGAACCTCCTCCGGCGCCCTCGCCCCGACCGCGCTCGCGAGCAGCCCGAGTACGTCCGCAGGCGGTTTCACCGGGCCGGCCACCGCGGGCAGCCCGTTCAGCACGCGAAGCGCCCACGCCGCGTCCCTCGCTTCGCCCGACAGTGCCACCCGTGCCGCTTCGAGGAGGTGCTGCGTCGCGGCGGCGCCGAGCTTCCCCCCGCGGGCCTGCGCGCCTTTAAACGCTCCGCCCAGAGCGTCCGGGTTCTTCTGGGCCGCGAGCAGCTTGAACAGTTCGTCCTCGCTGGCGCCGTAGCGCGCGACGTGTTCGGCCCCGGCGGTCAGCTTGTTCGCGGTGAGCTTCTGTGCCCGCATCTGCGCGAGCAGGTAGTTCGCGGCCTTCGCGTTCGGGATCGCCAGCGCGATGTCGGTGTAAACCGCCTCGTCGCCCGCGGGCCACGTGTCGGCGTCGCGCAGGCAGTTCCGCAGCGCGATGCGGGCCGCCTGGCGCGTGAGCGCGTCGTCCGCGGGGAGCGCTTTCAGCACCGCGACGAGCGGCTCGATGAGCTCCGGGTGCGGGTGGAGCGTGACCGCCTCAACGACCGCCCGCGTCTGGTGCGACGAGTCATTCGTGCCGAGTGCGGCGAGCAGCAGTTTGCGCTCGTTCTCGCCCCACGTCGCCCGGCTCGACACGACGCGGATGACGTGCCCGGTCAGGTGCCCGGGCTTCACCGCGTTCTTCGGATCGCGTGCGAAGGTCAGGAAATCGGAATAGTCCTTCAGTTCCACCGGCCGCTTGCCGGCTTCGCCGATGAACCCGACCCAGCCGACGTAAGCTGACGCCAGTTCGGGAGCTTTTAGCACCTTCGCGAACGTGGGTGCAGTTTCTCCGATCTCGTGCTGACCGTCGGCGAGGCGCTGCCGGAGCTGGTGCCCCGCGAGGAACCGCACCGTCAGGTTCGGGTGCAGCAGGTCGTCCACCAGTTCCGCGCCCTTCGCCTTCGTGAAGTCGTCGCGGTGGAATTTCGGCGCCGGCGCCGTGCCGTCCTTGCCCTTCCAGACGATTCGCCAGATGCGCCCGCGGTCCTTGTCGCGCCCGGGGTGCTTCAGATCGACTTCGTAGTGCCCGATGACCTTGTTGTAAAAGTCGGCCACGTACAGCGCGCCGTCCGGCCCGAGCTTGATGTCCACCGGGCGGAACCACCGGTCCGTGCTCTTCAGGAAGTCGGGCTTCTCGGTCGCCACCGGGGTCGCGCCCTTCCACTCGATGGCGTCCAGGCTGATGCAGTTGGTCACCACGTCGCCCAGGAACATCATCCCCTTGTAGTCGTTCGGGAACTGGTCCGCGTCGTACCACGCGAGGCCGCACAGCCCGGTGCTGCCGTGCCCGTGCTTGGTGACGTGTTGCGTGAAGCCCAGCCCGTCGTGCGGCTTGCCGAAGCTCTCGTAGTACGCCCCCGGCACGAGTTGAGTAATGGGCTTCGAGTGGCAGTCCGCGGTGTACAGGTTGAACCACGGGTCGACGGCGATGCCGAACGGGTTCACCTGCCCGCGGGTCCACACCTCGATGCGCGAGCCGTCCGGCCGGAACCGGAACGTGTGCCCGCTGTGCATCTTGACCTCGTGCCCGTCCTTGCCCTTCACGGTGCTGTCGTTGGCGAACCCGTGGCACGCGTACACCCACCCGTCGGGCATGAGCGTGAACGAGTTGGTCATGCCGTGCGTGTCCCTGAACCCGAACCCGGTGAACAGCACCTCGGACTTGTCCGCTCTGCCGTCGCCGTCGGTGTCGGTGTACTTGCGGATCTCGCCGAGGCTCGACACGATGCAGCTTTTGCAGTCCGGCAGCGGCAGCACGCCGATCGGAATGTTCAGGTCGCTCGCGAACACCTGCACCTTCCTCGCTTTGCCGGTCCCCGGGTCGAAGTCGGACAGGACGAACACCTTGTCGGTGCCCTTGCCGGCTTCCGCCGGGAACGGGTAGTGGTACGAGGTGGTCACCCACAGCCGGCCCTTCGCGTCGAAGGCCATTTGCATCGGCTTCTGGATGTCGGGCTCGCTCGCGACGAGTTGCACGTCGAACCCGGCGGGCACGGTGAACTGCTTGCGCTCGTCCGCGGGCGACAGCGCGTCGGTCGGCGCGACCAGGTGCGGCGGCAGC
>JBJSXS010000829.1:0-2433 GCA_046086545.1 Gemmata sp. | reverse complement strand
GGATACCACTGGTCCCAGCACACCAGCGTGCCGACCTTGGCTTGCGGGGTCGTGAACACCTTGAACCCGAGGTCGCCCGGGGTGAAGTAGAACTTCTCCAGGAACAGCGGGTCGTCCGGAATGTGCATCTTGCGGTAAAGGCCGAGCAACTCGCCCGTCGCGTCGTGAACGGTCGCCGTGTTGTGATACACACCGGCCATCCGGCGCTCGAACAGCGACCCGACAACCACCACGTTGTTCTGCCTCGCGGCCTTGCCGAGCCGCTCTTCGCTCGGCCCCGGGATCGGTTCCGCGAGATCGAAGAGCGCCGCGTCCGCCTTCTGGCAGAAGTAGTAGCCGGTGAACAACTCCGGCAGGCACACCACCTGCGCGCCCCGTTTGGCGGCGGCGGCGATGGCGCGGTCGGCGTTTGCGAGGTTGGTGTCGCGGTCCGGTGCGATCTTCATCTGCACCGCGGCGATGGTGAACGAATCGGTTGCCATGGTTCGGGGTGCGGAAATCGGGGTGCGGAATCGGAACCCGGCCCTCGCGGGCGCGACGGTCTCATCTTACAATTTCTCCCAACCCGCGTTCCGCGTTCCGCACCCCGCACCCCCGGAGCCGTATGTCCTCTCCCGAAAAGAACATCACCAGTGTCCTTAAGGAAACCAGGAAGTTCCCGCCGTCGACCGAGTTCGTGGCGAAGACGACAGTCAACGAACAGGAGCGCGGCCGCCTCGCGGAGTGGGCGAAAAACGCGCCCGACGCGTTCTGGGCCGAACAGGCGAAGTCGCTGCACTGGTTCAACCCGTGGACCCAGGTTCTCGACTGGAGCAACGCCCCGCACGCGAAGTGGTTCGTCGGGGCGACCATCAACGCGAGCTACAACTGCCTCGACCGGCACCTCGCGACGCGCGGCAACAAGGCCGCCATCGTCTGGGAGGGCGAACCGGGCGACTCGCGGACGCTCACCTACCAGCAACTGCACCACGAGGTCTGCAAGTTCGCCAACGCGCTAAAGTCGCTCGGCGTTGTGAAGGGTGACCGTGTGACCATCTACATGCCGATGATACCCGAGGCGGCCATCGCGATGCTCGCGTGCGCCCGCATCGGGGCGATGCACAGCGTGGTGTTCGGCGGGTTCTCCGCGGACGCGGTTGCGGACCGCAACAACGACGCGCAGAGTAAGCTCGTCATCACCGCCGACGGCGGCTGGCGCCGCGGTAAGGTGGTGCCGCTCAAGGCCAACGTTGATGTCGCTCTCGACAAGTCGCCGAGCGTTCAGAAGTGCGTCGTGTTCAACCGCTGCAGCACGGCGGTGGACATGAAAGCCGGGCGCGACGTCTGGTGGCACGACCTCATGGCGACGGCCAGCGCCGACTGCCCTGCGGAACAACTCGACAGCGAGCACCCGCTCTTCATCCTCTACACCAGCGGCAGCACCGGGAAGCCGAAGGGCGTGCTGCACACCACCGGCGGGTACCTGCTCGGCGCCTCTCTGACGCACAAGTGGGTGTTCGACATCAAGGAAAACGATATCTACTGGTGCACCGCGGACGTGGGGTGGGTGACGGGGCACAGCTACATCGTGTACGGCCCGCTGTGCAACGGCAGCACCGTTGTCATGTACGAGGGCGCCCCGAACCAGCCGCGCGAGGACCGGTTCTGGGAGATCATCGCCAAGTACAAGGTCACAATTTTCTACACGGCCCCGACCGCGATTCGCGCGTTCATCAAGTGGGGCGACCAGCACCCGAAGGCGCACGACCTCTCGACGCTCCGCGTGCTCGGCAGTGTGGGCGAGCCGATCAACCCGGAGGCGTGGATGTGGTACCACACCGTCATCGGCGGCGGCCGGTGCCCCATCGTGGACACGTGGTGGCAGACCGAGACCGGCGCGATCATGATTTCGCCCCTGCCCGGCGCGGTGCCCACCAAACCCGGCAGCGCGACGAAGCCGCTCCCCGGCATCGCGGCCGAGGTGGTCGACAAGCAGGGCCACCCGGTTCCCGCGAACGCCGGCGGGTTTCTGGTGGTGAAGCGCCCGTGGCCGAGCATGATGCGCACCATCTACGGCGACGACGAGCGCTTCAAGGCCACCTACTGGAGCCACTACCCCGGCCAGAACATCTACTTCACCGCGGACGGCGCCCGTCAGGACGACGACGGCTACATCTGGGTTATGGGCCGCGTGGACGACGTGCTGAACGTGAGCGGCCACCGGCTCAGCACGATGGAGGTGGAGAGCGCGCTGGTGCAGCACGCGAGTGTCGCGGAGGCCGCCGTGGTGGGCCGCCCGGACGACCTGAAGGGCGAAGGCATCGTCTGCTTCGTGACGCTGAAACAGGGCGTCCCGGCGACCGACGAACTGAAGACGGAGTTGAAGGCGCACGTGGTTCACAACATCGGAGCCCTGGCCCGGCCGGACGACATCCGGTTCACCGACACTCTGCC
>JBJSXS010000828.1:0-3367 GCA_046086545.1 Gemmata sp. | reverse complement strand
GGCGTCGATCCGGTAGTCGCTGTTGATCTGCCCGAGCGGCCCCATGATGCGGGCGATCGGGCCGGTGCCGGCGCCGTAGATGCCGACCAGCGAGGCCGGGTCCATGTCCCGGTCGAACACGACGTTGAACGTGCTGGTGGTCCGGTTGAGGATCACGTTGTCGGTCGTCAGCGGGTTGTCGGCCAGCGGGTTCCCGGTGCTGACGAACGTGTCGACCACGTGCGGGCCGGGCACGATCAGCGGCTGGGTGGTCGGGTCGTAGGGGAGCGCGAACAGGGGCCGCCCGCCGGTGGTGCCCGGGGCGGTGAATGCGTCGCCCAGGGTGATCGGGGTCGGCACCGTGTCGGTCGGGGCCATCAGCGCCGTCAGCAGCTGCTCGCCCGGGCTGGCGTTCATGTTCTGGTCCATGAACGCGCCGAGCCGGGTCGCGGCCGAACTGGCCCGGATGCGGACGCTCTGGCCGGGGCCGACCAGCAGGTCCGGGTTCTGGTTGAAGCTCAGCAGCAGGCGCTGGGCGTTGACGGTGCCGGCCGCCTTCAGGCCCACGGTCGCGTTCCTCACCGCGCCGCTTGTGAGGTCGGTGCCGTAGTTGAACTGGATGTCGCCGTTGGCGAACAGCACCGCCTGGAACGAGAACCGGACCGAGGAGCCGCTCCGGCGCACGTTGTTCCACTGGATCACCAGCCGGTCCGCGCCGACCGTCGCGCCCGTGAACAGCTGCCAGTAGATCTGGTTGACGCCGGTGCCGTCGTTGATCAGGTCGGTCCACAGCGCGGCGATGGCCGCCTGCGCGGGGGCGGTGCTCAGGTCGGTGTTCGTGGCGGTCGTGTCGCCCGCCGGGAACGTGATGAGGGCGTTGGTGCTGAACGCGATGCTCGTCTGGTTGGCCCCGAAGAACGGGAACGCGAACGCGCCGAGCTGCGCCGCGGAAAGCACCTGCGCGGCGTTGTCGCCGACGGCGGTGCTGATGTTGCCGGTGGCGCTGATGTCCTGGAACGCGGGCGTGGCGATGGACGCCCGGTAGCCGCTGTTGTTGGGCACCAGGGCCGCGTTGCCGTCGACGGTCTGGATCTTGTCCCGGACGTCGGGCCCGATCGAGTAGCTGTACGTCCCCACGCCGATCTGCGGGGTGGCGAAGGTGACCAGGAACGAGGTCGCCAGCCCGGCGATCATGCGCGGGCCGATGAGATCGAGACCGCCGCCGCCCAGGTCCAGCGGGGTCACGCTCTGGACCGGCACCAGGGTGCCGGTGGACCCGGCCGGGGTGGTGGTGTCGTGGTAGTACACGGCGATGTCGCTGGCGTCGAACGTGGCCGGGTCGATCCCGCGGTCGAACTGAACCAGGAACCCGCTGAGCTGCCGAATACCGTCGGGCGCGAACGTGTTGTTGTAAATGACCGGGGCGTCGTCGTCGTTCGGGTCGTTCGGGTCGTTGATGTCGACGTAGGCGAACTTGTCGACCACCGGCCCCATGTCGCCGTACACGACCCGGGGGCCGGCGGCGATGGTCACGTCGGCCGTCAGCAGGGACGCGCCGGCGGTGTTCGAGTTGCCGGACCACAGCGGGGTGACGCGCCCGCCGTAGACCGACACCGCCTGGTGGAACCCGAAGTCGGTGCCGCTCTGGTTGCTCGGGATCGGTTCCAGCACGACGGTGTTGCCGGTGATGGCGTCGACGGCCGTCTTCTTCTCGTTCAGGAACGTGCCGGTGGAGAACGTGTCCCCGCCGTCGATGCTGGTCGCGATGTACGTGGTCACGCGGGCCACCGCCGCGTCCCAGCGCGTGTCGTAGTAGGTGACCACCAGCGTGCCGGTGACCGGGTCCACCCCGATCGACGGCATGAACGTCGGGCGCGAGCCGCCCGAGAACCCGTCGTACTGTGCCGCGTCGTTAACCTTGACGTTGTTCGAGAAGGTGACCCCGTTGTCGTCGGAGTACTTGACGAACACGTCGCCGCCGATGGTGGACGCGATGTAGATCCGCCCCTGGTACGGGCTGTTGCTGCCCAGGGTGTTGTCCACGGCAATGACCGCGTGCCCGACGCCCTGCGTTTCGGCGGTGGTCACGGTGGTGGTCGGGGACGCCGCGCCGCCGGCACCGTTGTCGGTACCGAAGGTGCGGTTGGTCGGGTCCTCGTCGCCCGTGAGCCGGGCCGAGAACCTGAGCGACCACTCGTCGAGGAACTGGATCGGCGGCTGCGCGTTGTTGTCACTGGCGTCGTTCAGGACGTCGGTGATCGTCAGCGTCCAGACGCTACCGTCCAACTGAGCTGCGGTGAGCCCGTTAAAGAGGTTCAAACCGCCGAGGTTGAAGGAGCCCTGTTCCGGCTGGAAGATGCCGTAGTACGTCCCGTCGGCCGCCGTCCCGAAGCCGGGCGGTGCCGATCCCACCGCCGGGTCGTTGATCGAGAGGGTCGCTTGCTGGTCGAACGTCGTGCCCGGGCTGGTGAACCGGAACGGGTCGCCCGGCAAGTTGGTGCCGAAAACGCCTTCTCCCAGGTTCTCAACGTCCGCGACGCCCTGGAACGGGTTGTTCGTGTCGATGCCGCGGGAGTTCGTCCGGTTGTTGAGCAGGTTGATCGTGATCGCCGCGCCGCCGCTCGGGTTCGGCCCGGTGAGGGTCACCCTAAGCTGGTTGAGGTGCGGGTGGTAGATCGCGACGGTCGCGTTCAAATCCCTGACGATGTCGAAATCAGGGTGGGTGGTGGAGAAGTTAGCCGGCAGTGTGATCGTCGAAGTGACCGGCGTGGAAACGTCCGGTAGAGCATTATTGTTCGCGTCAAGACCACTATCGACCGCCTCGGGGATGAGCCGGTTGTTAGTCTGCTGTTGCTCGTATGAGGCACCGAAGATCCTGGCCGGGTTGGTGCCCGGGGTGCTCCTGTCCAGGGTGATCCCGCCGCCCGGCGACTGCCACATGACAGTCATCTGCCCGCCGGTAAGGGTCGGTTGCCCGGCGGCGGGGGTTGTCCCCTGAGTGAACACGAACTGGGGCATGACCGCTGCGGCACCGGCCGCCCCGCCGTCGTTGAGAGCGACGGGGTTGGTGAAACTCGTGCCGCCGTCGGCCGACGTGATCAACTGGATCACGTTCGGGTTCGAGGCCGACGCCAAGAGCGAGACGGCACCGGGGGCGGGGGTGCTGGTGTTCCAGGCGACCCATATCGCGCGCGGAACCAGCGTGCTGGTAAGGGGTTCGGTTCGGTTTGCGGCGAGCGGGTCGGTCTGGACCGCGCTGGTGACCGGGTCGGTGTACGACGTCAGGTTGGTGTCGATCCCGATGACCGGGTTCAGCACCGAACCAATGTTCGAATAACGGGTCAGGAGCTGGTCGCTGAAGGTGTTGACGGGCGTGCCCGTGGTGAAA
>JBJSXS010000827.1:0-2258 GCA_046086545.1 Gemmata sp. | reverse complement strand
GGTGAACTTGGTCGCCTCCAGCCCGCGGCTGACCACCTGCTTGAGCGCGGACTTGGTGTCGAGGAACAGCACCCCGACCACCTCGCGGCGGCCCTTCATGGGCACGCAGATGGCCTCGCGGATACCGTGCTTGTGCAGGCTCTCGACCGCCTTGAACCGGTCGTCCGCGTACACGTCGGACACGAGCACGCCCTGCTTCTCCTTCAGCACGTGATCGACCACCGTGCGGCTGACCGCCAGTTCCTCCTGCCGGTTCGCCCCCTCGCGGTAGCGCACCGCCTTGGGCGCGAGGCGCCCGGTCTCGTCGCGCAGCACGAAGCACCCGTGGTCCGCCTCGACCGACTTGAACACGAGGTTCATCACGGTGTCCAGGAGCTGGTCCACGTCGAGGATGTGGCTGATGACCTCGGCCGTCTCGTACAGCGCGGCGAGGCTGGCGAGCCGGGCCCGGAGCCACTCGGTCGCGGCCGCCGGGCGCGACAGGATCTGGCTCCCGGCGTCGGCCGCGACGGTCCGCACGATGGCCGAGTTCAGGTCCTGCTCGGGCCGCGCCTGGAGCTTCACCTTCTGGGTGAGGTCGCTGCCCGGCTCCGGCAGTTCGTGCCGCCCGACGGTGTACATGATGACCGACTGGCCGACGGTGATCGTGTCCCCGCTGCGGAGCGGCGCGGTGTGCACCGGCTGGCCGTTCAGCAGCGTCCCGTTGCCGCTGCCCAGGTCGAACAGCTCGTACCCCCCGGCCGGCCCGGGGCGCAGTTCGAGGTGCCGCCGCGACACCTGCGTGTCGTGCAGCGCGACCGGGTTGGCCGAGTGCCGCCCGAGGGTGACGGCCGGGCCCGTGAGTTCGAACTGCTTCCCCTCGTCCACGCCGCGGATGACGATCAGGCGGGGCACGGCACTCTCCGGGAATCGCGAGGGCGACTCCGATACCGTACCCCCGCCGTGCGGGCGAAGCAACCGCCCCGGGGCCCGGCGCGGCGAGAATGTACGCGCCGCCCCGCGCGCCGACGTTAGAACAACGGAACGCCGCCCGTTCCGGGGGGGCCGTGCGGTTCCTCCGGCGGCAGCGAATCCCGCCCGGTTCGGCGCTGTTTTTCCGGCACCGAGGAATGATACACTAGCTCCCCACAGGTTCGCGCACCCGACCGCAAGGATACACAGCATGAACGCACTGATGCTCGCGCTCGCGCTCGCGCCCGCGGCGGAGCCCGAGGACTGGAAGGCCGCCGAGGCCGCGCACCTCAAGAACATCAAGCAGGTGACCGCCGACTTCGTGCGGGCCGGCGAAGGTTACTTCTCGCCGGACGGCACCAGGATCATCTTCCAGGCCGAGGAGAAGGGGACGGGCAACCCGTTCTACCAGATTTTCGTTATGGACCTGAAGACGGGGAAAGCCACCCGCGTCAGCCCGGGCAACGGCCGCACCACCTGCGGGTACTTCCACCCCGAGGGCAATAAGGTCATCTTCGCGTCCAGCCACGGCGACCCCGACACGAAGAAGCACCAGGAGGCCGAGATCAAGCAGCGCGAGGAGGACAGGAAGAACGGCGTGCGCCGCCGGTACTCCTGGGACTTCGACCCGCACATGAAGATTTACGAGGCGAATCTGGACGGCACCGGCATCAAGTGCCTCACGCCGGACGCGAAGGTGTACACCGCGGAGGGCAGCTACTCGGCCGACGGCAAGAGGATCGTCTACAGTGCCGGCAACGCCGGCAACGTGCAACTGTTCATCATGGACGCCGACGGCAAGAACGCGAAGCGCCTGACCGACGCGCCGAACTGCTACAACGGCGGCCCGTTCTTCAGCCCGGACGCCAAGAAGGTGGTGTTCCGCGCCGACCGCAAGGAGAAGGACCGGCTCCAGCTCTACATGATTGGCGTCGACGGGGCCGGCGAGAAGGCGCTGACGGCCGACGACAAGTGGGTGTTCTGGGCGCCGTTCTGGTACAAGGACAGCAAGCACATCATCTACACGGGCGCGGACCACTCGAACCCCATCGCGCCGCCGAACTACGACCTGCACTGGATGGACACCGAGACCGGCAAGAAGACGCGGCTCACCTTCGCGCCGGGTCAGGACGTGCTCCCGGTGTTCAGCCCGGACTACACGAAGGTGATGTGGACCAGCAGCCGCGAGGGCGGCAAGCCGACCCAACTGTACATCGCCGACATCACCATCCCTCGGGACCAGAAATAGTTCCCCCTCGCGGGCCCGGCGCTTTGGCCGGGGGCGGAAAAGGGGGGGGAAGGGGAAA
>JBJSXS010000826.1:0-4247 GCA_046086545.1 Gemmata sp. | reverse complement strand
CTTCAACTTGTCCAGCACTTTGCCGACGGCCTCGTCCATCGCGAACATCATCGCGGCGTAAGTGCGGCGCTGGGTGTCCTTGATGCCCTCGAACTTCTTCAGACGCGCGTCGGTGGCGTGCATCGGGGTGTGGACCGCGTTGAACGCCAGGTAGAGGAAGAACGGTTTAGCCTTATTCTTGTCGACGAACGCGACCGCCTCGCGCCCGAACGCGTCGGTGAGGTACTCGGTTTCGTTCGCATCCTTAGTGCCGCGCAGCACCGTGTCGCCCTTGCCCTTATCGGGGAAGTACGAGTGCGCGCCGCCGAGGAAGCCGAACGCCTCATCGAACCCGCGCTTCTGCGGGTGCCGGTCGCCGCCCCCGAGGTGCCACTTCCCGACCCACCCGGTCGCGTACCCCGCGGCCTTCATGCGGTCCGCGATCGTCGTCTCCGTGAGCGGCAGGCCCTGCGCCATGCCCGCGGGGTTGAACTCGTGCCCGAACCGCGTCTGGTAGCGCCCGGTGAGCAGTCCGGCGCGGGTGGGCGAACAGTACGGCCCCGACACGTATCCGCTGGTGAATCGCACGCCCGCGTTCGCGAGCGCGTCGAGGTTCGGTGTTGGGATGTCCTTGCACCCATGAACGCCGACGTCCGCGTACCCCATGTCGTCGCCGACGATGACGATAACGTTGGGTTTGTCGGCGGCGCTTGCCGGAGCGAGTGTGAAGAACAGTACGAGCGAGGCTGGCAGGAACCTGAGCATGGAAAAGCCCCAGTTGGTGCGGAACCGTCCGGCACGCCGCAGGCGCGGCCGGGCGCGGTCGCGTGGGCGGAGAAAAGCGACTGGTCGCTGGATCCGCGTGTGGCGGTTTGATAGGATTCGGGCACTTCAGGGACCACCCGCGATGTCCGACGACAAGCCCGCCGTCGCATCACCCGCTGGGTTCAACGTGGACCAACTGACTCCGGTGTGCCTACCCACGCTGCACAACCCGGCTTTTGCGAACAACACCCGGCGATGCCTCGCGCAGCGGGTTCAAGAGGAAGGGCCGATCACCGCGTGACTCCAGCACCCAGACATTCTCAAGTGTGTTGCATTGAAGTGCTTCGGAGCGGCTGTCCTTTCATCGTGATGAAGTTGTTTAAGTCCGCGTATTGGGTTGACTTGCTCCCGCCGACACAGAGACGCGCCGCGACCTCGGCGTGTGCCTGAGTCGCGTCGGGGAAGTGCTTCACAAACTCGGACACATCGGGCGGGCACGCTCCTTGTTCGAGGAGTCCCTTGCAGATATCGCGCCGCTGTCCGAAGCCGCGCCCGGCGACGCTCAAGCCCAGCGCGACCTGCTGGTGGGGCATTACAAGCTCGGAACGGTGGCACAGGCCAGTGGCGACCTCGCCCAAGCTCGGGCACGCTACCAACACGCGTTCGGGGTAGGGCAGCGGTTTGAGCGGCCCAACTTTTTCGTCGCGGAACTGGCAATCCTTGGCAAGTGCCTGGCCGAACTCCCCGAAGATCCAGGAAAAACGCCTTATCACATCTGACCTTCCGTTGCAGTTCTCGCACCGGCAAAATACGGAGATGCGAATACTCCACACTGCGGACTGGCACCTCGGCGACAGACTCGGTCGCATCGACCGCACCGAGGACCTGCGGCGGGCGGTCGAGCGCGTCGCCGCGTACTGCGAGGAGCGGAACGTCGATGTGCTACTGGTCGCGGGCGACTTGTTCAGCGAACTCGCTCGCCCGGACGGGCTGCGCGAGACGATCCGGCACTGGCAGAGCGTGTTCAGCCCGTTCCTCGAAGGCGGCGGCACGATCCTCACTCTGACCGGTAACCACGACAACGAGAACTTTTGTCAGACTCTGTGCAGCGCGATGTCGCTCGCGGCGCCGACAGTTGGACGCCTTGGCGAGGTGGTGCCGCCGGGGCGCCTGTACCTCGCGGCGCACCCCACCTTCCTGCAGCTCGAAGACAGGCAGTGCGGCTTCACGGTGCAGTTCGTGCTGATGCCGTACCCGACCCCGCACCGGTTCCTGAAGGGCGAGGCCGGCCACAAGTACGGAAGCCCTGAGGAGAAGAACAAGCTGCTCGTCGCGGCGTGGGCCGACACGCTGCGCGAGATTCGCACGCACCCGAAGTACGACCCGAAGGCGCCCGCGGTACTCGGCGCGCACGTGCACGTACACGGGTCGAACATCGGCCCGAGCCTGTTCCGACTCACCACCGAAGAAGACATTCTGGTGGCGGGGAACGAACTGCCCGAACAGTTCGATTACGTCGCGCTCGGCCACATCCACAAGCCGCAGACCCTCGGCGCCTCGCACATGCGATACTGCGGCAGCATCGAGCGCATGGACCTGGGCGAGCAGGGGGACCAGAAAGGTCTCATTTTGGTCGAGATCGGCCCCGACGGTCGGAAGGGGGAACCGGAGGTGCTGCCGCTGCCCGCGACCCCCATCTACGAGGTCGCGGTGCGGGAGCCGAGCGAGGACATCCCGCGCCTGAAGCAGCAGTACCCGGACGCGAACACCGACCTGGTGAACCTGCACATCCGCTACACCGCGGGCAAAGATCATCTCGAAGAAGTGCTGCGCGACCTCGACCGCATCTTCCCCCGGTGGTACGCGCGCGACTGGATGGAAACCGGCGCGCTCGGGCCGACGCTCGTGAGCCCTTCCGAAGGCGGCGGTAAGGGCTTTTCCGAAACCGTCCGCGAGTACCTCGGGCAAGAGCTGATTCAGCACGACCCCGCGGAGCGGGACGCGATCATCAAGATCGCCGACGAACTGCTCAAGGACATGAACAAGTAACCAACTCGGAACCCGCCCGAGAGGGCGCGGCCGCTCGGAGCGCATATGGTCCCGCAACGCATCAAGATGTCCGGGTTCCTATCGTACAAGGACGAGCAGGAGCTCTGTTTCAACGGCTCGCCGCTGTGGATGCTCTCGGGGACTAACGGGAGCGGCAAGTCGAGCGTGTTCGACGGCGTCACGTTCGCGCTCTTCGGCCACCACCGGGGCGGCAGTCAGAGCCCGGCGGAACTCATGAACAAGGAGTCGAACACCCTCTCCGTCGAGTTCGACTTCGCCTGCGATAACCAACTGTACCGCATCCTGCGGACGGTGCGCCGCCGCAACACCAGCAACGCCGCCACGCAGCAGGTGTACACGTACGCTCACAGCGAGATCGGCGGTGAAAAGTGGAAGCCGGTCGCGGGCACGCACTACAAGAAGGATTTCGACGCGTGGGTGAAGGAAAAGATCGGCCTGAACTACGAGACGTTCACCTCGTCGGTCCTGCTCCTGCAAGGTAAGAGCGAGAAACTGCTCGACAGCACCCCGGCCGGGCGCGCGGGCGTTCTCGCTCAGATCGTGGACCTGGAGCGCTACCAGAACCTGCACGGCAGGGCCGACGACCGGCGGCGCGCGCTCAAGAGCGAACTGGATGGCATCACCAACCAACTGCTCGGCGTGAAAAGGGTCACCGACGAGGAGTACGCGGCGGTCGAACTCGCCATCGTGACCACCGAAGACGCGCGCACCGCGACGCAGGCTCGCATCGACGCTCTCAACGCGCTCGAACTGCGCGCCCGGCACTGGAGCGATCTTCAGGGGAAGTTGGCTGCGGTGCGACTGAAACTCGCGGATGCGGAGAAGCTGCTCGGCACGGCGCTCGCCATCGAGAAGGACTACACGCGCTTGCGCGAACTGCGCGATGTGCTTCCTGCTGTGACGAATATCGTCACCGAGCGCGGGCGCGTGAACGCGTCCGAGCGCGCCACCGAGAAGCTGTCGAAGGAGCGCGAGGGGGTCGCGGACGCGCGCCGCAAGACCGAGAACGCGCTGTCGCAGGCGCGCAAGAATCTTACGAACCTGAAGAAGACGCTCACGGAAGATGAGGCGAAGAAGGCGCAACTCGAGGTCCGGCTCCGCGAACTGGCCGGCGTGCTGGAGAAGGTCAAGCAGGTCGAGGACGCGGAGGCCGAGGTTTCGCGCCTCGAAGCCGAACTGAAGCCGTTCCCGGCGGACCCCGAGGTCGCGGTTCGCAAGTTCCAGAGCGAACACGAGCGCCTCACGCTACTCGAACAGCACGTCGCGCTCCTTCAGCGACTGCACCAGGACAGGGCCGAACTCACGAAGGCGGCCGCGCAGGATAAACAGGCCCGCGCGGACGAGGCCAAGTTGAAGGCCGAAGGCGTGAAAGCGAAGGAGGCGTTCACGCAACTCGAAGCCGACGCGAAGGCCGCGCGCGAGGACCGTGCCGG